>NZ_JBEOZU010000073.1:1276-52556 GCF_040298185.1 Streptomyces sp. NPDC001634
GGCCTCCCCCCCCGCCCGCTCCCCCCCCCCCCCCACCCGCCCGCGGCGCCGTCCCGCCCCGCGGGGGGTGGGGGGGCGCGGCCCCCCCCCCCCCCCCCGACAAGGTGGGCGTCAGCTTTCGCGGTGCGTACGGTGGCCGTATGGCCGGGCCGTATGACCTACCGCCAGGATCGGGGGCTGTACCAGCGGATCTTCTGCGGAGGCAGCCGACGGGCGAAGAATTCGGCAAGCTCGACCTGCTGAGCGTCGTCGAGAGCCCGTTTCGGGACGAAGCTGGACGCTCCGCCGAGCTGCCGCAGGTACCAGAATCCAGAGCGCTGCCAGGCTTCGCGGTACGCGTTCCAGCCGATCTCGGCCTGGCTGACCGGTGTCCGCAAAGCGAAGGCCTCCTCGGTGACACGCACCGTCCACGGCTCAGTGAACAGTGCGGCGGATCTGCGAGCCGAGAGGCGGACGACCACCTCCAAGAACACGGGCAACCCCAGACCGACGTAGAAGAGCATCATCGCCGGACGGTCCGACAGCAGGCTGACCAGACCAGCCATGACCATCAGCGCACAGATGATCAACGTCCCTCGAACGGTGGGTGAGTTGCGTATCGCGCCGCGGTACTCACGGGTGGTCAGATGAAAGGTGGCGGAGATGTCCATGCGATGAGGCGCTTCCTTCGGAATCAGTCGAAAATGGCGCCAGGGTACCGGAGGTCGGCCAAGAAGCTGCACGGCATTCGCCGTCGGCCCTCATAGTCGTCGTGTGTCCTGACCCACGTCGCATGCAGCACGGGGCCGCGGGAAACCGCGGCCCCGTCCGCGTTCGGAAGCACACGCATCGGGATCCGCTCCAGAGCGATGGCCTCCGACCGGCTCGGGTCATCTCCGCATCGCCGCGGGGGCTCCGCCGGTGCCGAAGCCGATGGCGAAGACGTGCAGTCCTCCGGAGCCGACGTCCGAGGGCAGGCGCACACTGCTGACCGTCCTGCCCGCGGCCAGTGCCACCGGCGTCGTGGCGAACACGTACGTCTTGACGTTGTCGGACGAAGCACCGGCGTGGTTGCGGTAGGACGTGGTCACCGCGACTGTGTTGTCGGGGAGCGGCGCGGAGGCGCCGGCGTTCAGTGTCCAGTCGGAGAAGTGCACGGTGATCGACTGAGCTGTGCCGTCCGTGTAGGTGACGACGGCCGTACCGGAGGAGGGGCCGTTGTTGGCGGCACCCAGGAAGGAGATGCTGCCGGAGCCGGATGCCCGTGCGGTCTGGCCGTTCGCCTCGTAGTTGTCCGGTGTGGCAGGTGCCACGTCGGGCCAGGTGAACGAGGCCCCGTCAACGGTGATCCTCGATCCGCCAGTGACTCCCACGGCCGACAGGGCGTTCGCGGAGTAGCTGTTACCCGCGCCGTCGAAGTTGGCCGAGGAGGTCGCGGAGTCGCTGGACGTCCCGACGTCGGTGTAGGTGGGCGAACCCGGGTATGAGCGCGGTGCGGCGGAGGCGGCCGATGCCCAGGAAGTGTTGGCGGAGGTGCCGAGCGTGTAGGTGAGCGTGCCGCCGCCGAGGGCGTCGGCGGGGGCGTGTGCCTTGTTCCACGCCGTGCCGTTCCACGTGGCCGACTGGACGTACGGAGCGTCGTCCGCGGCGCCCGTGCCGTTGATCGTGAGGGTGCGGCCGGACGGGAGGGTGATCACCGCCTGGGTGAAGAGCGGGCTGCCCAGCGCCAGATCGGCGGTGCCGGGGGTCTCCGGATACATGCCGAGGGCGGACCACACGTACCACGAGCTCATCTCGCCCAGGTCGTCGTTGCCTGCCAGCCCGGACGGGCTGTCGGTCCAGATCTGGTCCTGGATCTGCCGGACGACCTTCTGCGTCCGGTACGGGCGGCCGATGTAGTCGTACTCCCAGGGGATGTTGAGGCTGGGCTCGTTGCCCAGGTCCGTGTAGCCGCTGCCGCCGGTCAGGGAGGACAGAACCGTGTCGAGATACCTGGCCATGGCCGTGTCGCCGCCCATGGCGGTGGCCAGTCCATGCAGGTTGAACGGCACCATCGGCGTGTACTGCCAGGAGTCCCCCTCGACGAAGTACTTGCCCGAGGTCGGCGAGAATCCCGAGGTCCACGTACCCGAGGCGTCGCGCGGCTGGATGAATCCGCTGCCGTAGTCGAACAGGTTCTGCCAGTCCTGCGCCCGGTCCGCGAACCGGTGCTGATCAGCGGTGTCGTGGAGGGCTCCGGCGAGAGCGGAGACGGCGAAGTCCGCCGAGTCGTACTCGAGCGTGGTGGAGGCCGCGCCGTAGAAGTTGCAGCAGCCGTACTTGCCGTTGCTGGGCAGCCGGCCCAGCTGCTCCAGATAGTTGAGCCCCGGTCGGTTGTTGTTGGTGTCGGTCGCCTCCGCGATCATGCCCTTGAGCGCGGTGGCGGTGTCGAAGTCCCTGGCGCCGAAGGCGTAGTAGTCGGCGATGATCTCGTCCGCGGGGTCGCCGACCATGACGTAGGTTTCGCCGTTGTTCTCCGACCACTTGGGGAACCGTCCGGTCTGGCGGTAGTCGTCGACCATCGACTGCGCGGTGTCGGAGGCGACACGCGGGGCGACGAGGGCTTCGAGCTGGGCCTGCGAGCGGTAGACGTCCCAGCCCGAGTAGTTGGCGTAGGCGGCGCCGTGACCCGGGTCGACGGTGTGCGCGGTGCCGTCGAAGCCGGGATACCGGCCGTTGCTGTCACTGATCACGTTCGGATGCAGCAGCGCGTGGTAGAGCGCTGTGTAGAAGACGGTCTGCCGGTCGGTCGTCCCGCCGGCGATCCGCACCCGGCCCAGCAGGGAGTTCCAGGTGCTGTACGCCGCGCCGCGTACCCCGGCGAAGTTCCAGTCTGCGTTCTCCGCCGTACGGTTGCCCACCGCGTCGGCGGCCGACACGTACGAGATACCGACCTTGGCCTGGACGACTCGGTGGCCGGTGGTGTCGAACGTGACATAGCCGTCGGAGCCGCTCGCCTGGGGCGTGAAGGTGTGTGCCGTACGGGGAACGGCACCGTGCAGCACCGGCTTGTTGGGCGCCTCGGGCGTGCTGGGCGGGACATTGGTCCTGGGCGTGGAGGGCGTGGCGGCGGCCGCTGCCGTACCGCTGTTGCTGAACGGCTGGTCGAAGACCATGTCGAAGTAGACGGTGTAGGCGTTGCCCTCGCCGCAGAAGTTGCCGCTGGTGACCTGGCCGCTCACTTCCCTGTCGTTCGCCACTTGGAACTGCGTGGCCGAGTCACCGTTCTGACTGGCTGCCAGTTTGAAGAGGAGATTCGCCTGGCTGGTGGACGGGAAGGTGAAGCGCGCCATGCCGCTGCGGGCGGTGACGGCCAACTCCGTCTTGACACCGTTGTCCAGCGACACCGTGTACGAACCGGGGGCGGCGGACTCGTTGGCGTGCGAGAAACCGACCGTGGCGCCCGTGTCGACCGCGCCGACGGTCGGCAGAACCGGGATGTCACCGGCGGCGCGGCAGCCCGGCCCGGCGATGTGGGTCAGGCCGAACCCTGTGATGGACGAGTCGTTGTACTCGTATCCACCGCCGTCCGGCCGGTGCGGGGTGGTGTCGGGGCTCCACTGGACCATCCCGAACGGCATGTCGGCGCCGGGGAAGTCGTCGGCGGCGTGCGAGGTGCCGATGAACGGGTTGACGAGTGAGGCGGGGTCGGTGACCAGTGCGGGCGCGGCGGTCCCGGCGAGCGCCGGGGCGGATGTGGCGGCCACCGCCAGGGCGGCGGCAGCCAGCATGGCCAGCGGGCGGAACTGCGGGCGGGCGCCGGGCAGGAACGAACCGAGTCCGTGCCGTCTGCTCAGTCTTGCCGGTCTTGCCATCGTGACCCTCCCCTTCGACGGGCAGGCTGATCGACCTGGACGAGGGAACTTCGCGCGTGCGCTTGACAACGTTGTCTCAACGTCCCTGCGCGCGTGGGGTCGTGCCCGGCCGCGGACGATGGCCGATGGTGCGAGGGGTGGTACGGAGCGAGCGGGGCGAGAGGCGACAGCGTGGTCAACAGTCCGTACTCCCAGGAACGTTGGACCCCCTACCCCCTGCTGTCAAGGACCCTGGGCAGTGTCACGCCACGTGCTGCAGGCGACCCCGGTTTCCTCGGACCTGTACCCGGGCGGAGCTCAAGTTGCCGCTCAGCCACCGCCGTTCGCCGTCGGAGAGCGCCTGCTGGGTCCGAGGCTCCCGACCGCACAGGGAAACCGTTTCGCTGATTTGTGTTTTCCGGGCGCACCGCAGGCCGTCTCCTGTGTATCGGAAAGGATGTGCGCCCGCGGAGGACGCGGATGCCGAGCAGGGAGCAGGGGAACGCGGAATGCGAGCTGCGGAGCGGGACGGGCGTGCCGACCGGGCGCTGGTGGCGGCGCAGAGCGGGGATCGACGAGCTCTCGACGAGTTGCTGGCCGGCTGTCTGCCACTGGTCTACAACATCGTCGGCCGCGCCCTGGACGGGCGCCAGGATGTGGACGATGCAGTTCAGGAGACGCTGATACGCGCGGTCGACCGCCTGGGCGATCTCCGTGATCCGTCCGCGTTCCGTGCGTGGCTGGTGGCGATCGCGATGCGGCAGGTGCGCGACCGGTGGCGGGTCCGTCAGGCTCAGCCGACGGCGTACGGTGAGGCCTTCGAGGCTTCGCTGGACGCCGCTGATCCGGGCGCCGACTTCGTCGATCTGACCATCCTGCAGCTTGAACTGTCCGGTCAGCGGCGGGAGACGGTGCCGGCCACACGATGGCTGGACGCGGACGACCGTGAGCTGCTGTCGCTGTGGTGGCTGGAGGCCGCAGGGGAGTTGAGCCGGGCGGAGCTGGTCGGGGCGCTGGGTCTGCAGGCCGGGCATGTCTCGGTGCGGGTGCAACGGCCGTTCGTTCTGCGGCATCCTCGCCGAGTGCGCGGCCGGCCTCACCGTCAGCTCGGGCAGGCGGCGGTGGCAGCTCGGCCGCGCGGGGGCTGACGATCTCGAAGATCAGCCTGCCCACCGCCTTCTCCTACCAGACTCCTGGCTACAACCAAGCCCCGGAGTGGACCCGTGTCGACACACAGGCCGCGCCGGACGGGTCGGTGCGGGTGGCCTGGCCGGCGGCCGACGGGGTCCATGTCACCACGCTGTCGGGTTCGTTGGAGCGTCACGGCCCCGACGTGGTGGTGCCCGGTGCCAAGGAGGTCGGCGGGCTGGTTGCGCATGACGACGGGTTCGCACTGCTGACCAGGGTTCCGGACAGCAACAAGTGGGGAGAGACGGCGGCCGCCCTGTTCCGCTACCGCAATGGCGCCCAGGCCTTCAGCACCAAGCTGACCGGTGCCGCGAGCAATGACACCGCACCGGTGCTGGACAGTCAGTTGAAGTGGAACGGGACCATGTACGGCGCGTACTTCGTCGTGCACGGTGCGGGCGGCTTCGCCGACGGGCACTACGGCGACAAGCTCGCCTATGTGTGAGCGCGTCCGGTGGGACCATGTCCGGCGGCTGGGGCTGGGGGTGCAGCCACAACGAGGGCATCGCCCTGTACCCGGAGGCATCCAGGCCCTTCACCTCGCTCTGCTTCGACGACTGGCGCTCCGGGCTGTTCGTCAGCACCGGGATCGGCGCGCCGGACGAGGCGCCGGTGGTGCAGCGGGAGCAGTGCTGGGCCGGTTACTGCGGCGGTACGTTCCCCGGGAACGCGGGCGATCTGGTGAAGTCCTCCTCGGGACGGTACGCGACGGCGTTCGCATCGCGCGGTGCCGCCTCGGCCGTCAAGAACAGCGCCGACAGCAGCGGGCGCGGCTGGTCGGTGACCGCGCGGACCGCCACTCACCAGGTGGCGGTCGCCTTCCTGAAGGACGGCTCGACCCCGGCGGGCAAACCGGTACTGCTGACCGACCAGCCGGGCACGGACCATGTGAACGTCCATATCGCCCCGTACGGGAAGGACCGACTGCTGGTCTCCTGGGAGAGCATCACCGGTGCGTCCTGCAAGGACGGCACCTGCACCGGACAGTTCTCCGGCACCCATCTGCGGGTGATCGACTGGTCCGGCAACACCGTGACTGCGGACCAGGTCGTGAACGCCCGGATCGCCGGCGACATCGCCGTCCTGCCTGACGGCAGCCTGGTGTGGGCCTTTGCCCGGGCCACCCCCGACTACAGCCGGCCGATGGGCGGGTCCTCGCCGACCACGACCACGCTGTCGATCGCCCGGCTGAGCCGCTGACGCGAGGCGAAGGCCGCCGGGAAGGTCCCTGGCCGGTGCCGGAGAAGGCAGCCGCGGGCCCTGCGGGGTAGGTGCCTGGTCGGTGGTCCACCAGGTGGCGACCTGGCTGCGGCAGACGAAGGCGAGCCTGGCCAGGATGTTCTGGACGTGGCCGTCGACCGTGCGCGCTGAGAGCGCGAGTGCGGAGGCGATCTGCCCGTTGCTCCTGCCCCGGGCCACCAGCGCGGCCGGCTCCCGCTCCCGGCGGGTCAGGGGGCTGGTGGGCAGGGCCGGGGCCGGGGCCGGTGCGGGGGCAGCCGGCGCAGCGGCGGTGTCGGTGCCGGTGCACGATGACCGCCTGCAGGCGCCCAGGGCACCTGCAGGCGGTCAGGGCGCAGGCGCCCGGGGCGCAGGCACTGGCCCGGGCGGGGGTGTCGTGGCGGGCACCCACGGCGAGCGCCTCGCGGTACCCGTCCGGCCCCAGGGGCGCGGGCAACTGCCTCCGCGCACCGCGTGTGGTCCGCGGCCAAATGCGGGCCGAACGCCGCGATGGTGGTGCCCGCGTCCCGCCGCAGGACGCCCACGGTTCCCAGCAGGCGCGCCGCCTGCCGCTGGTCGCCGTCGGCCGCGGTGGCCCAGGCCGGCAGTTCCACATTCGGCGCCACCCCGATGTGGCCGTTGACGCTTTGCCTGATCTCCGGTGCGGCCTGCGCGAGCGCCCACAGCACTTGTGCCTGCCCCCATCGGTCACCGTGCGCCTCCGTCATGGCGAGGGCCGACCTGCCGGTCTGTTCGGCGAGGTGGTCCCCCAGCCGGCTCTGGACAAGGGTCGGCTGGAAGAGCCCGAAGATCGCTTCGGGCTCCTGGCCCAGGCCCGTACGGGCATCGACGGCGGCCTCGTGGAGAGCACGGGCCTCTTCCAGCCGCCCCTGGAAGGCGGCGGACGTGCCCCGGAAGCTCCGGACGTGGGCGCGTACGGCCGGGAGGTCCAGGTGCTCGGCCGGCTGTCGGGCTTCGGTCTGCCAGGTGCCGGCGGCGGTCACTCGATGCAGCGCAGGCGTTGCACAGGGTGCGAGTGCCGGTGCGAGATGCCGCTGTGCCGGTGGAACACCGCGTGGAAGGCCGGGCTCGACCGCCGTGTAGGCGCCTGTCACGGGTGGGTCTATGGTCGGAATCACAGGACCAGAACGATCGGAATCACAGGACCAGAACGATCGGAATCACAGGACCAGAACGGTGGGAGGCAGTCGGCAATGGCACAGGACGAGGCCGTGATCGGCTGCACGGGGGAACTGCTCATCGGCACGCGTGGATCCGCCGGTCCCGGCGAGATCCTGGTGCGGGTCAGAGGCGGCTCCGAGACCTTCCTCGCCTGGTCGCAAGAGCCCCTGCCTACCGGGGCCACAGTGCTCGTGATCGATTCCCGTGGACGCCGTGAAGTGGACGTCATCGAGTGGAGCGATCCGTTGGACACGTTGCGCGGCGATGCCGCCGACGCCGGCTAAGGAGAAGAGGATGTTCGGTTACCGCGTTCCCGCCCCCGACGAGGCGATGCTGATCTCGGGAGGACGGCGGGGACTGGGGGGCGCGCCGTTCCGGGTGGTGACGGGGCACGGCAAGTTCGTGCTCCCCGTCTTCCGCAAGGTCCGCTTCCTCACCCTGTCGATGTGCGAGTCCGAGGTCACCGAGACCTGCGTGACCAGGCAGGGCATCGCGCTGCACGTCCGCGCCGTGATCGCGTTCAAGGTGGGCAACGACACCGAGAGCATCATCAACGCCGGGCAGCGGTTCCTCTCCGACCAGGAGCAGATGTCGGTCCTGACCGGCCGGATCTTCGCCGGCCATCTGCGCGCGATCATCGGCTCGATGACGGTCGAGGAGATCGTCACCGAGCGGCAGAAGCTCGCCGCCGAGGTGCTGGACACCTCGAAGACCGAGATGGCGAAGATCGGCCTGATCGTCGACTCGTTGCAGATCCAGTCGATCGACGACGGCGACACCGGCTACATCGACGCGATGTCCGCGCCGCACAAGGCGGCCATCCAGCGGCAGGCCCAGATCGCTCAGGCCCAGGCCAACCAGGCCGCGGCCGAGGCGGAGCAGGACGCGGCCCGCAAGCAGGCCGAGTACGCGCGGCAGACCGCGGTGGTGAAGGCCGAGTACTCGGCCGAGGTGGACCGCGCCCAGGCGCACGCCGCCCAGGCCGGACCGCTCGCCCAGGCGCACGCCCAGCAGGAGGTGCTCGCCGCCCAGACCGAGCTGGCGCAGCGCCAGGCCAAGCTGCGGCAGCAGCAGTTGGTGGCCGAGGTCGTCAAGCCCGCGGAGGCCGAGGCGGAGCGGGTCCGTATCCTCGCCATCGCCGAGGCGGAGCGCATGAAGATCCAGGCGGAGGCCGCGGCCTCGCACGACCGGGTCGCCCTCGACCGGATGCTGATCGACCAGCTCCCGCAGATCGTGAAGGAGGCCGCGGGGGGCCTCTCCGGTGCCAATGTCAACGTCCTGAACGGTGCGGACGGTCTCGGTGAGATCGCGGCCGGCCTGGTCGCCCAGGGCCTGACGATCCTGGACTCGGTCCGGCAGAACCTCAACGGCCAGAACAGCCAGGACGGCCAGAACACCGGCGGCCGACCCGAACAGGGCAACGGCCGGCTCGAACTGCAGAGTCGGCGTACGCCCAAGCAGGACACCGACGAGGAGAGGTAGTCGACGCCGGCTGCCGTGCGACGCTCCGCGAGCAGTGCGGAAGGTCAGGGCCTGAACAGGGGCCGGCCGTCTCGCGACGGCCGGCCCCTGTTTCCCCCCGTCCCCCCGGTCGTGAAGCGATGGGCTGTCAGCAGCTGGGGCTGTCCATGATCCGGATCTTGTCGACGGTGCCGATGGAGCGCAGATCGTTGCGCGAGTCACCCGGTCGCAGGCACCGCGTCTTGCCGTTGGTGAAGTGGAGCAGCACCCCGTCGTCGTTGCGCGTGTTCCAGGCCCCGGTGGCGTTCCTGCTGGAAGTCAGGGTCTGCCAGCCGGAGGTGATGTCGACGAAGGACCCGGTGCGTTCGTAGCCCTTGAAGAAGCACACCGCCGGGTAGGTGCACGCCCATTCGTCGGCGTGGGCGGCGGGGGCGGCCAGTGCGGCCAGTCCGACGGCCGTGAGCACGGCGGAGGTGGCCAGGCTCACGGATCGCTTGAGGTTCATCGTGTTCACGCCTTCCCTTGCCTGTCGTTCAGGGCACTGTCGGAGTGATGGCTGCCATCAGCAGCGGGCGTGGTAGTAGTAGGCGTCGTTCAGGCGGGCCCATGTCTTCTGGCCGATGACGCCGTCCCTGGCCAGCCCGCACTTCGCCTGGAACTTCTTGGTTGCGCTCTTCGTCGCGCTGCCGAAGGCTGCGTCGATCCTGAGGCCGGCGCCGATGACGTCGTTGAGTTCGCACTGGGCCTGTGCGACGGCTGGTCCCGAACTCCCGAACGAGATAGTCGGTCGGTCACCGTAGAAGTAGTCGCACGTGACGGTGGAACGGACGTCGGCCGCGGTGGCGGTGGCAGTGACAGCCCTCGACGGGGAAGCGGACAGAAGAGCACTGGCCAGTGCCAGTCCCACGGCGGCGGTGGTGGCTTTCGAGCGGTTGCTGATCACGTTCATGGCCTCCTTGGGGACACCGGGGTCAGTGCACGTAGAGCGTGCGGGGGTTGGGGTGGCCGGCCTGGAGATCCCGGAGTGCGCGGATGTCGGAGGGCTTGAGCTTTATGCAGCCGTTCGACTTGTAGTCGCTGTCGCCGTCCCACCGGTACGGCTCGGAGCTGCCGGCCCTGCCGTTGGGGAGCATCTCGCTGTGGACGAACAAATCGGTGCGCCACCGGCCGCTGTGGCATTTGTGGTCGCCGATGTACCAGGCGATGCCGTTGACACCATGGGGTCCCCCGTGGTGATGCGGGTCGAAGGCCTTGATGGTGTAGGTGCCGTTCGGCAGCCATCCGGCGTTGCTCGCGCAGGTGTCCTTGCTGCCGTTGCCCGAGCCCGCCCGCCAGCTGCCGAGGGTGTGGGTGCGGGGGTGGTCCGGGTCGGAGGCCTGCACATAGACGAAGTACAGACGTGAGTTCTGCGGATTCGACCCCTTCTTGAACTCCAGATAGCTGTAGTTGCCGGCCGCGGCCCGGGCCGTCGTGTGATCGGCGCTCGGCCGGGCCGCGGGAAGTTCCGTCGACCGGGCCTGCGCCTGCGCCTGTGGTACGGCCATCAGGCCGCCGCTCAACGCCGCTGCCGCCGCGTACAGCAGGAGGCGGCTCTTTCGTGTGGTCATGGATCTCCTGTCGAAGTGAACCCCGGACACGGCCGGCGGACGGACCGGTCGCGGGGTGGTGATCCGATCGTGCCGGGGGAGACGGGGCCGGAGACAGGACATGGGGGTACGACGGGCAAAGGCGGGACGCCAAGGCCCTGACCTGCGGTTCTTTGATGACCGCTGACGCATTTCTGGGACGCGGGTCGCCCGCTGATGACCGAAAACGGGCCCGGAAAAGCGCGTACCGGACCGGGGCTCGTGCGCCATCGTTGTGAAAGGGACCGCCGCATTCCAGGGGGACAGCATGGGACAGTGGAAGCCGTTGGCCGACGAACTCGAACCGGAAGTGCGCCGGTTGGTCGTCCGCCTACGGGAGCTCAAGGACCAGACGGGTGTCAGTACGGCGACTCTGGCGGCCAAGACCGCCTACAGCAGGTCGTCCTGGGAGCGGTATCTCAACGGCAGGGCGCTGCCACCGCGTCAGGCCGTCGAGGCCATGGGCAGGGTGTCCGGCGCCGACCCGGCACAGCTGCTGGCCCTGTGGGAACTGGCCGAGCACGCACGCTCGCAGGAACGGCCGGAAGTGAAACCGGAGGCCGAACCGCGGCACCAGGCCCCCGAACGCCTGGAAGACCAACGCCGTCCGAGCCGTTGGCGCCCGGTCGCGATCGCAGTCGTCACGGCCTCGACGCTGGCCGTGCTGGCCGTGGCAGGCTGGATGACCGCGCGTGACGACTCGGCATCCGCACCGTCCGGGCAGGAGCAGCAGACCCGCGCGGCCGTACGGCCCTCCGGCTTCGCCTGCCACTACACCCGGCAGAACGGCCGTCTCCTTGCGGGCCACAGTGCGTCCGATCCGCTCGTCGTGCTGAACAGCGGCGGCGAGCAGGTGGTCGAGGTGCAGTGTTTACTGGCCTACCACAGGCATTCCCCCGGCCGGATCGACGGTCTCTTCGGTGAGCACACGGAAAAGGCCGTCGAGGAACTCCAGCGCGTCGGTGGCGCTGCTGTCGACGGGAAGGTGGGCCCGCAGACCTGGGCCCTGCTGCGGGCGTGAGCGGCTCCGCCCGGCGGCCGCTCCCCTCGGACCTCGATCCGCAGACGGCCTATCTGGTGGGGGTGTTGAGGGAGCTCAAGGACCGTTCCGGACTCAGCCTGACCGCCCTGGCGGCCCGGACGCCGTACAGCAGGTCGTCATGGGACCGCTACCTGGGCGGGGCGAAATTGCCTCCCCGGGACGCGGTCGAAATGCTCGGTCGGCTCGCCGGCGAGCCGACCGAGAGGCTGGTGGCGCTGTGGGAGCAGGCCGAGGCCCGGTCGAGTGGGCGTGACGCCGAACCCGTGACCGGCGCGGGCACGCCGGCGAACCCCGCCCCGCAGGACACCGCCGCGCAGGCTCCTGTCTCCGGCCCCCGGGACCGTTCCGTGGCCACCCGCCGGATCCGTCTCGGGATGATCGTGGCGGCGGTCGTGGCCGCAGCGGTCTGGGCCTGCGTCCAGCTCTTCGGCCCGCCGCCGGACACCGCGCGGTCTGCCGGGACGGAGCCGTTCAAGCCGGTCCCGCTGACCGTCGGTTGCCGGGGTGCTCAGTGCGAGGGCCGGGAGGCGGGCGCGATGGCGTGTGACGTGGATGCGGCCTCGTACGCCGAACTGCGGATCGGCCCGAGCCAGGTGGAGCTCAGAATGAGCGCCAACTGCGCTGCCGCCTGGGCACGGATCACCCACTCCTCCGTCGGTGACCGAGTGAAGGTGCAGGATCGCGCCGACCGTGCCGAGACGGCCACCGTCATCGACGAGGCTTCAACCGATCGATTCGTCGTCACGCACATGCTCCCCGCCCGCTCACCCACCGAGGTGCGTGCCTGCTGGGAGCCCAGCGCGGGCGGCCACCACTGCACACCCTGGGGCCGGACGCCTCGTCCCACGGTGCGCAACGGGGGGTGAAAGGGACGTTCCTCGGTCCCCTGGCGGGGCCAGGGGACCGAGGGTTCTCACAACGTCCAGCCATGTCCCCCACTGTTGTGGGACAGGGCCAGCACGCCGGTGGTCACGGTGAGGTACTGGGTGAGGCGGCCCTGGTGGAACAAGGCTGCCAATGCCCAGGCCAGAGCCGTGTACCAGGGCATCGTCCACGGTGCTGTGAGGACCCAGGCGAAGGTGAGCGCGAACGGTACGGCGACGACGGCGGGAGTGTTCGCCGGGACGCGGCGGTGGAATGCCCACGCCAGCGCGAGCATCAGGACCGGCCACAGGACACTGGTGGCGGCCTCGGTCGTACGACGGCCCAGGTACTCCGTGCCGAACTGGTCGAACACCGCCCACAACGAGGGTGTGGAGACCAGTTGTGAGGCCGTGGAGAGCGGGACGAGGGCGTGCAGGCCGTAAACGCCGTAGAGGACGGCCAGTGTCAGCGTGGCCGCGCAGGTCACCCGGGCCGCCCGTTGCCAGGCGCCCGAACGCAGCAACGGCCAGGCCAGTCCGACGCCGAGCAGGGCGGTACTGATCTTTACACCGCAGGCCAGGCCGACGAGCCCTCCGGCGACCAGGTCGTGGTGCCGTCGGGCGGCCCGGCTGACGAGGTGGATGGCGCAGACGGCCAGGCACGCGACGAGGGTGTCCATATGCCCGCCCGCGACCAGCACGCCGATCAGGAGCGGGTTGGCGATCCACAGCAGGCCCGCCCGGACCGGATCGTCGGCGGTGCGTATCAGCAGGTAGCCGGTGCCCACGAACGCGGCCGCGTTGGCCAGCATCAGCGCCCATATCGTCAGCCACGGCCGGTCACCGCCGACGAACGCACCGGCGGCCTGCCACCACGTCGCGACCGGCCCGTACACGGACGGGGTGTTCCGCCACCCCTCGCTCACCAGATGGGCGTAGGCGCCTCCCAGCTCGGCGGGCGTCGTCACATACGGATCACCGCCGAGCGCTGCGATACGGCCGTACGCGGCGTAGCTGGCCATGTCGGAGGAGCCGACCGGGGTGAGATTGGCGACGACGAGCACCGCGAGCGCACCGGCGCGGAACAGCAGCCGCGAGTGGGGACTCCAGCCCCGCCTGTGTGCGTTGAGCATGAGGAGTGTTCCAAGACACGACAGCACGATGGCCGTGTAGGTGACCGCCGAGGAGACGGTGCCGGACATGGCCGGCAAGCGCAGCCAGGTGATCGGTGTCCTGAGCGTGTTGTGGTTGGGCGCGCTCGCGCCGACCAGCCCGAACAGCGCGATGCCCGCCCCGGATATCCAGACGGCTGTGAGGGGCCGCGGCTGCGTGACGACCATCGGCGCCCGCGAGAGAGCCGTCCGGATACGACTCGCTGAACGCAGAGCCCACTCTTCGTTTTCGGTCGTCAAGGTAACTCTCTGGGGTCGCTGTCGGGTCTCGTTCGTCCGGCGCCGAAGCCAGTCGAAGGTACCGCAGGCGCAAACCGGCACGGATCACCGTGCGCTGCAGCTGGCCCGACTCGATCACACCTGGCGCGTCGCGCACCACCCCTGGAAGCGGCTTGATTTCGCCCTTGGATTCCTCATTCAGTGATCGTCATCACCACTGGTTACGCAAGGTTACGTGCCGTGCCTCACCTATTGTCAGGTTCACGTACACGAAAGAGGAACGAAGATGACACCCCCCACCCGAAGCAGCCGTCTGGAAGCATTAGGCGCTTTCCTGCCCCCCACTGTGCTGTCCACCCCGGATCTCGTCGCCCGGGTCACCGGCGTCCCGGAGCTCGACCTTCAAGGGATCACCGGGGTGGCGGAACGCCGGGTCTACGACGCGCGGCCGGAGGCCCAGGAGGATTCGTTCGGGCTCGCGCTCAAGGCCGCCCGCGACTGCCTGGAGAAGTCCCGGTACGACGCGGCGGATCTGGACGTGATCATCAACGCGTCGATCACACGCTTCAAGGACGGGTCGGACTTCTGTTTCGAGCCGTCCTTCGCCGGGCAGCTGGCGGCCGAACTCGGCGCCCGCTCGGCCATTCACTTCGACATATCCAACGCCTGCGCCGGGATGATGACTGGGGTGTACCTGCTGGACCGCATGGTCCGGGCCGGGATCGTGCGCACCGGCATGGTGGTGAGCGGCGAGCAGAACACCCGGGTCGCCGAGACGGCGGCGGCGGAGATCACCGACTCCTACGACCCGCAGTTCGCGTCGCTCTCGGTGGGGGACGCCGCGGTCGCGGTGATCGTCGATGAGTCGCAGGACGAGGCGGACCGGATCCACTACGTGGACCTCATGACCTGCTCCGAGTACTCCCACCTGTGCCTGGGCATGCCGAGCGACAGGACCGAGGGCATAGCCCTCTACACGGACAACAAGCAGATGCACAAGCGGGACCGGCTGCGGCTGTGGCCCACGTTCCACGGAGATCTGCTGGCGAAGCACGGCCGCACCTTCGCGGACGAGGGTTTCGACTACATCGTCCAGCACCAGGTGGGCACGCGGTTCGTGGAGTACGTCAACGCCATGGGCGCGGCCGAGTTCGATGCGCCCATGCCGCAGTCGCTTTCCGTGGTCGAGGAGTTCGGCAACACATCCTCCAACTCGCACTTCCTGGTGCTGCGCGAGCATCTGAGGGCGGGAACAGCGCTCCAGGGCCGTAAGTACCTGCTGGTGCCCGCCGCTTCCGGCGTCGTCACCGGGGCCCTGTCCGCCACGATCTCCAACCTGGGTGTGTGACCGATGAGCATGGTTGTCAAGGCCGCCAGGACCGTCCGGCCGCTCCCGTCCGACGATGCCGCTTCCGCCGTCGAGCTGGCCTCCCGGGCGGCGCGGGACTGCCTGGCGGAAGCCGGGCTCTCGCCCGACTCGGTGGGCGTACTGATCAACGTCGGCGTCTACCGGGAGTCCAACACCTTCGAACCCGCCATCGCCGCGCTGGTCCAGAAGGAGGTGGGCATCAATCTCGACTACCTCGCGAGCCCGATGCCCGTCGCCGGGTTCTCCTTCGACCTGATGAACGGCGCCTGCGGAGTCCTGAACGCCGTTCAGGTCGCCCACGCGCTGCTGGAGACAGGCTCCACCGAGCGGGTGCTGATCACCGCGGCCGACGCACATCCCGGCGGACGTGCGGCGGACGACGACGCCTACCCCTACGCCGACCTCGGCGGGGCACTGCTGCTGGAACGCGCCGCCGAGCCCGGATGCGGGTTCGGTCCCGTCCATCTGCGGAGCGGGGACGGCCCGGTGGGCACCCGGGGCTATCTGAACACCGCGGCCATGGGGACCGGGGGCCGCGGCATGATCACCGTCGAGCGGGACACCGACCGGGTGGAGACGCTGCTCGGCCTGGCAGCCGACGCCGTGGACGAGTACGCCGCCACGGAGCGGCTCGATCTGGACCGCACCCTGCTGCTGTGCACCAGGGCCGCGCCCGACTTCGCCGACCGGCTCGCGAGCCGCCTGGGCCTGGACCCCGGGTCGGTTCTCGCGCCCGCGGCGGAGGGGGCGGACGGCGAACCGCACACCGCCGCCCCGATCGTCGGATACCTGCGAGCCCGGCACAGCAGTCTGCCCGAGGGCAAGGACCAGCTGCTGCTCGTCACTGCCGGAGCGGGGCCGAGCGCCGCCTGCGTGAGCTACCGGCCGCAGGACCGGTGACCCCGGCCCGATGACTGCTCTGAACGGTTCCACCGAGGGCCTCGCCACCCTGCTGGAGCGCAACGCTCGCCTCTTCCCCTCGAAGACGGCGATCATCCACCCGGACGGCAGTGAGCCGGACGGCAGGATCCGCTACCGGGAACTGACCTACGGCGTGCTCCAGGAGCAGGTCGAAGGCCTCGCGGCCGGGCTGGCGCACATCGGCATCACCAAGGGCACCCGTACGGTGCTGATGGCGGCGCCCGGCCCCGACCTGTTCGCGCTCGCCTTCGCGCTGTTCCGGCTCGGCGCGGTTCCGGTCGTGGTCGACCCGGGCATGGGCGTGCGACGGATGCTCCACTGCTACCGGGCGGTGGGCGCCGAAGCCTTCATAGGGCCGCCGGTCGCCCACGCGGTGCGGGTGCTCAGCCGCCGTACCTTCGCCCGTATCCGGATCAAAGTGACGCTGGGACGCCGCTGGTTCTGGGGCGGCCACACCCTGGAGAAGCTGCGCGGCACCGCGCCCGGAGGCGACAGCAACCACGTCGGCGGCGACGACCTGATGATGATCGGGTTCACCACCGGTTCCACCGGTCCGGCCAAGGGCGTGGAGTTCACCCACCGGATGGGCGTCGCCATGGCCCGAGAGCTGCAGTCCGCGCACGACCGTGGCCGCGACGACGTATCCCTGATCACCCTGCCGCTGTTCGGCATGTTCGATCTGGTCTTCGGCTCCACCCTGGTCCTCGCCCCGGTGGCGCCGTCCAGGGTCGCCGACGCCGAGCCGGGCCCGCTGGTGGACGCGCTGGCCCGCTTCGACGTCACCACCATGTTCGCCTCGCCCGCCCTGCTGCGCGCCCTCGGCGAACACCTGACGCAGCGGCCCGCCGAACTGCCCGCGCTCCGCTGCGTGGTCTCGGGAGGCGCGCCCGTACCTGCCGACGTGGTGGCCGCACTCCGCGCAGTGCTCGACGAGAAGGCCCAGGTTCATGTGACCTACGGGGCCACGGAGGTACTGCCCATCTCCTCCCTGGAGTCCGCCGAGATCCTCGAGGAGACGGCGGCCCGCAGCGCCCTCGGCCTGGGTACCTGTGTGGGTCGCCGGCTCGCCGGTCTCGACCTGCGGACCATCGCGGTGACCGACGATCCGCTGCCCGGTTTCGAGGCCGCCCGGGTTCTGCCGGCCGGGCAGGTCGGCGAGATCGTCGTGGCCGGGGACTCGGTGAGCCCGGGCTACCACCGCGACCCGGCCGCGGACGCACTGCACAAGATCCGCGAGCGCCGGGGAGACGGCGAGCCGGAGCGTGTCTGGCACCGCACCGGCGACCTCGGCTACCTGGACGCGGACGGGCGGCTGTGGTTCTGCGGGCGCAGGTCCCAGCGGGTGCGCACGGCGGACGAGGACCTGTACACCGTGTGCTGCGAGGGCGTGTTCAACGCCCACCCCCTGGTACGGCGCAGCGCACTGGTGGGCGTCGGGCAGCGGCCCGTGGTCTGTGTGGAGACCGAACCGGGCGTCGACGAGGATCAGTGGCGGGCGATGCAGGGCGAGTTGCACACCCTGGCCGACAGCAGCCGGGCGACGACAGGACTGCGGGACTTCCTGCGCCATCCCGGTTTCCCGGTCGACGTCCGTCACAACGCCAAGATCAACCGCGAGGAACTGGCCCGCTGGGCCGGACGCCGGCTCGCCCCGGGCCCGGGGCGGCACGGATGGCAGGCACGTGCCCTGCGCGCGATACCGCTGGCGGGCTGGGCCTATCTGCTCTACGGCACCGTCCGCCCGTTCGGCGCCGTACCGCTGGCGGCGGTGTGGTGGATCGACGCGTTCCTGAGCATCGTCGTGCATGCCGCCCAGATCCCCAAGGCCCTGCCCCGGGGCAGGGCGGCCGGCCGCTCCACCGCCATGACGGTCTGGCTCACCATGGTCTACGGGGCCACCTGGTGGCGGCAGTTGCCGGCGGTCCCGACGGGGGCGACGCCATGAAAGTCCTGGTCACCGGGGCGTCCGGCTTTCTCGGCGGCCACCTTGTGGACGCCTGCGTCCGCGAGGGCCACCACGTGAGAGCGCTCGTACGCCCCACCAGCGACGTGGCCCGGCTGCGCACCGTCCCGGGTGTGGAACTGGTCCACGGGGATCTGGGCGACGCCGAGGCCCTGCGACGGGCCTCCGAAGGGGTTGACGTCGTCTTCCACAGCGCGGCCAGGGCCGCCGACCACGGCACCCGCGCCCAGTTCTGGGACGCCAACGTCGCCGGAACCCAGCGGCTGCTCGACGCCGCCTCCGGGGCGGGCGTTGCACGGTTCGTGTTCGTCAGCAGCCCCAGCGCCCTGATGCGCAAGGACGAGGGCGACCGTCTCGGCATCGACGAGACCACCCCCTACCCGGACCGCTGGCTGAACCTGTACTCCGAGACCAAGGCCGTGGCCGAGCAACGCGTACGGGCCGCGAACCGGCCCGGGTTCACCACGTGCGCGCTGCGCCCGCGCGGCATCTGGGGGCCGCGCGACCACTCCGGCTTCCTGCCCAAGCTGCTCGCACGGATGCTGGACGGACGGCTGCCCGACCTCTCCGGCGGCAAGCGGGTGCTGGTGTCGCTGTGTCACTGCGACAACGCGGTGGACGCCTGTCTGCTCGCCGCCGCGGCCCCCGCGGAACGCGTCGGCGGCAACGCGTACTTCGTCGCGGACGCGGAGCGGACCGACCTGTGGGCCTTCCTCGCCCGCGTCGCCGGGATCTTCGGGGGCCGACCGCCCACTCGTCGTGTCCCCGTGCCGGTCAGGGACGCCCTCGTGGAGGTGGCAGAGCTGCTGTGGCGGCTGCCCCCGCTCGCGGCCAGAAGAGAGCCCCCGCTGAGCAGGTACTCGATGGCCCTGCTCACCCGTTCCGCGACCTACGACACCGGGGCGGCGGAGCGGGACTTCGGCTACGTACCGCGGATGAGCCAGGAGGCGGGACTGCGGCAGCTGGCCGACTGGGCCGCGTCGATCGGCGGGGTGGAGGAATTCGTGCGCTCGGTGCGCCGGGGGGCGACATGAGCACTGTCCGACGCGCGGAGCGCGAGATGCGAAGGGCTTCCGGAAGGGATATGCGAGAGCGGATCGATGAGGTGACCACGAGGCCCGAGGGCACGGACCACCGGGAGCGCTTCCGGCGTCCGGTGTCCCCCAACGAGTGGCTCTACCTGGCGTTCGAACGGCGCGAGGGGGCGCCGTTCGTCATCCAGCTGGTCGTCGAGGGCCGCGGCACCATCGAGCCCGGCACGTTGCGGCGAGCCGTCGCCGAGGCGTCCCGGGCGTGCCCCGGAGCGCGCCTGGCGCTGGCCGGCCGGACCTGGGTGGACAGCGGCCGGGCTCCGGCCGTCAGGGAGGTGACGGATCTCGGCCAGGGACTGCTCGCGCCGCTCGAACCCCGCACGGGCCGCAGCTGCGAGGTGGTTGTCGCGGCGGGGGAGCCGACCACGCTCGTGTTCCGCGCGCACCACGCGGTCATGGACGGCCGTGGCCTGCTCTGCTGGGCCCTCGACGTCTTCCGCGCCCTGCGCGGCGAGGAGCTCGTCGGCGCGGCCTCCCCCCTGTACGACCTCGCCCTCCTGGACGAGCTGACCGGCACCGGTGCCGCGCGCCGCAGACGGCGGCAGCAGGCCAACTGGCCCTCCCCGCTCGGCGGGATGCGCCGCACGGGCGCTCCTTCGCCGGCCTCCCCGCGCGCCGGAGCCCACTGGGCCCGGCGCACCCTCGACGGCGTCCATCACGACCTGGTGGCGAAGATCGCCGCGGCCGTCACCGATGCCTCAGGCGCCGCCGCGCGTGTGATGGTTCCGGTGGATCTGCGCAGGCACCGCCCCGGTCTGCGGGCGAGTGGCAATCTCACCCTGCCGGTCTTTCTGGAAGGCGGGCCGGGCCAGGGCTGGTCCGAGTGGCGGGAGAAGCTCCTCGGGGCACTCCTCGCCGACGAGGAACTGGCCGCCGGTGAGGAACGGCATGCGCTGCGGCTGCCGCGGGGCGCGCTGCACCTCCTCGGCAGCACCGCGGGCGCCGCCTTCTCCGCGCTCGGCCGCTTTCCCTGCACGGCTCTGGTCAGCCATCTCGGCCGCATCGAGCCGGAGGCCGTGCACGCACCGGGCTTCGAGGCGGACACGGTGTACTCCCTGCCGGTCCAGGTGCCGCTCGTCCCCGTCTCGTTCACGACGCTCGAATTCGGCCGCCACACACAGCTGGTGGTGTCGGCGGGAGAGGGCCAGGACACCGCCGACGCCGAGGCGCTGCTGGACGCGGTCTGCGAGACCCTGTCGCCCGCCCGGGACCGCCGGGTCGGCGGGGGCCGGGCACGACAGTCGCAGGCCCCCGCCACCCTGACCTCGATGCTGCGGGACCAGGTCGGGCGGACCCCGGACGCGGTGGCGCTGACAGGTCCGGAAGGCCCGGTGAGCTACCTCGGACTCGACCGGCGTTCCGACGCGGTCGCGGCAGAGCTGCGTGCCCGGGGTATCGGGCCCGGGGCAGTCGTCGGGCTGCTCACCGACCGCACCCCGGCGGCCATCGCCGGTCTGTGGGGGGTGCTCAAGGCAGGCGCGGCGTATCTGCCGCTGGATCCCGGGCACCCGCCGGCCCGGATCGCCGCCCTGCTGGCCGATTCGGGCGCTGCCATCTGCCTGGTGAGTGAGGCGCACGAGGCCCTGCCCGGTGACGGCATCCCGGTTCTCGCACTGGACGGGCTGCCGGTCGAAGGGGCCGAACCCGCGGGCGAGATCGCGGCGCCCGACTCCGTCGCCTACGTGATCTACACCTCCGGTTCCACCGGCGTGCCCAAGGGGGTGCAGGTCGAGCACCGCGCGCTGGTGGCGTACGCGAGGTGGGCGGGGGAGCGCTACGGGATCGACGCGACGTCCCGCTTCGCCCTCTTCACCTCACTCGCCTTCGACCTCACCGGCACGGCGATCTTCCTCCCGCTGCTGGCCGGGGGCAGCATCGCTCTCGTACCCGGGGAAGTCGGCCACCGCACCCTCACGGAGCTGCTGACCCGCTCCGGTGCGAACGCCCTCAAACTCACCCCGGCCCACCTCGATCTGCTCACGTCCCTCGGTGCCGAGCCCGATGGCTTCCGGTCCCTGGTGGTCGGCGGCGAGCAACTGCGCGGACCCGCGGCCGCGCGGGCACAGCGTCTGTTCGGACCCGGCTGCCGGATCTTCAACGAGTACGGCCCCACCGAGGCGACCATCGGCTGCGTCGTCCACACCTTCGACCCGGAGACGGACGGCGACCGGGCCGCCGTACCCATCGGTCTGCCGGTCGACGGCACCGAGGCCGTCCTGCTGGACGGGGACGGCCGGCCGGTCGGCCCCGGCGAGACCGGCGAACTCCATCTGACCGGTGCTCAGCTCGCTCGCGGCTACCTCGGCCGGCCCGAGCTCGACCACGAGCGGTTCGTCCGCCTCGCCGACGGCGCCCGTGCCTACCGCACCGGCGACCTCGCCACACTTGCCGGACACGGCGCCCTCGAGTTCCTCGGACGCACCGACGACCAGCTGTCCATCAGGGGGTTCCGGATCGAACCCGGGGAGGTCGAGGCCGTTCTGGAACGGCATCCCCAGGTGACCCGCGCGGTCGCCGCCGCGCGCCCCGGTCCCGCGGGCGAACCACTGCTCTGTGCCTGGGTGACGGTCACCGGCGGCAGCCGCCCCGAGCCGGAGGCGCTGCGCGATCAGGCGGCACGGCTGCTGCCGTCCCATCTCGTCCCCACGGCCGTCCGCGTCGTGGACACCTTCCCGCTGACCGTCAACGGCAAGATCGACCAGGCGGCCCTCCCGTCACCCTTCGAGGAGGACCGGCCGCCCCGGGAGCCCACCTCCCCGGCAGCGGACGGCGACCCGCTCACGACCGCCGTGGCGGCGGTCTGGTCGCGTGTCCTGGGCGCCGCGGACCGCTCCATCGGGCCCGGCGACGCGTTCCACCAACTGGGCGGCGACTCGCTGACGCTGCTGCTGATGCTGAGTGAGGTCGCTGCCGAACTGGTCCACGAGGAGGGGCAGCAGGCCTTCCAGACGGCGGTGCACGGCCTGCTGCGCAATGTCACCGTCGAGCGGGTGTGCGCCGCCGTCCGCACCGCCAACGCAGGACACAACCCCGGAGCCACCACATGATCTTCGTCGGCCGGGGCGCGCTCCTCCAGCGCGCCGTCGACTACACCCTCACCGTCGGCCACCGCGTCGATCTCGTGTGCTCGGACGATCCCGCCGACGCCACGACGGCACCCTTCCTGCACACCACCGACATCAATGCCCACGAGGAGCGTCTCCGCAAGGAGTGCACGGACGGGATCGTCTGGTCCATCAACAACCTGATGCTCTTCCGCGCACCGCTGCTGGAGTCCGGCCTGCGCATCTACAACATCCACAACGGCCTTCTGCCCCAGCACCGCGGACTGTCCTCCGTGGCCGTCCTCTTCGCGATCCTCCACGGCCACACCGAGTACGGCGCCACGCTGCACGAGGTCGACCACGGCATCGACACCGGACGGGTCCTGGCGGAGCAGCGGTTCACCATCGGCACGGACGCCCGGTACCACCAGGTGCTGCTGCGCGGGGTGCAGAACTGCCACCAACTCTTCGAACGCAGCCTTTCCGCAGTGGTCGCCGGATCGCTGCCGTCCACCGGCACCGCTCTTCCCGGCCCGGACTCCGACCCGCCTTCGGGCTACTACGGTCTGCGCGCGCTGGGCGATCTGGCTCGCTACACCGGCGACCCCGCCTACGCCCGTGCCACGGATCTGGGAGTCACCGCCGCGTTCGTCCCGGAGGTGGCGGCCGCGATCGCTCGGACCGGTTGAGCGAACGGCCTTCTCAGTCGGGCGTCTGCACCACCGCGACCGCGGGTGCGGCACTGCGCGCGTATCTGCGGTCGAGGGTGACGAGGCCGAGGCCCAGCAGATAGAAACCGCCCGCCAGGAAAAGACAGTTGACGCTCACCTGCCCGTATCCCGAACCGGCGACGTCCAGGAAGGGGTACGGGTAGCGCGTGCCGCGGGTCACGACGGCGCCCCGGGTCAGTGCGAAGACCAGATACGCCAGCGGATAGGCGAGCCACAGCACCGCGTGCCGCCGGCGCAGCGCGCCCTTCGGGCCGAAGAACAGCCAGTCCAGCAGGGCCATGAGCGGTGTGACCACGTGCAGCAGAACGCTGTGCCACGTGTAGTGCGATTCCTTCTGCTGCTGGTAGAAGGGGCTGGCGGGATTGGCGAGCAGCAGGTTGAAGACCGTGCCGGTGATCAGGATGTAGAGCGTCACCGCGCCCTTGGCCGCCACCAGGAAGGCCCCTTCGGGGCCCGCGCCCCGCAGCGTGCGCACGACCAGGGCCGCGAAGAACACCGTCAGAAGGAGATTGCTCTGGACCGTGAAGTAGATCCAGAACTCGGCGGGGCCGGGGCCGGCGAGGCTTTCGGCCGTGGTGCCGGCGAGCCCCGCCGCGCCGGCGAGACACAGCGCCGACCGGAAGACTGTGCGCCGCACACGGTCCGGTCCGAGGTCAGGTGCCATGACTGTCAGATCCGGTCCGTCAGTTCCTCGGCGTACACCTGTGACAGTGGCTGAGGTCCCACGTACTGCTGGCAGTTGCACTGTCCGGCCTCGTAGCGCACCGGCTTCTTGTTCTCGTCCCAGGCCGTCGGGACCTCCACGCGCTCGTGACAGCGGCCGTTCTTGTCATGCTTGGCCAGGTGGTGCGTACACCCGCACACCGGCTCCGGCGGCTTGTTCGCCGCCTCGACGGCCAGGCGTTCCTGCTTCGCCGCCTCCAGCAGTTCCATCTTCCGCTCGTGCCGGTTGCGCAGCGCGGTGCGGACATTGTCGGCCAGCCAGGCGAAGCCGCCTGTCCAGAAGATGATGAGCACCCACCAGAACCAGTCCATCAGTCAACCTTCCCCCGTGCGGCCGTGCGTGCCGCGAACGCCCCGTGGCATCGGTGCCGGTCACGTGTGCATCGACGCTTCCGGATCAGGATAGACACCGCCTGGTTCGACGGGCAGTGGAGGGCACATACCGACGTGACCGGTGTGCGGCGTTTATGTCACTGGATGTTGAGCCGGATGGTGTGCGACGCGTCCGTCGGGCAGACGAACACGCGCAGTTCCCCGAAGCGGCCCACGTTGATCCCCGGGCCCTCGTTGCTGCTGTCCATCGTCAGGAACAGCCGCATCCTGGTACCGCAGGAGGCGCAGTCGACCGGGACGAGGTCGGTCAGGTGCCAGCTGGGCCAGCCGCCCAGTTTCCACCCCGGCCGGCAGGCCAGGCCACGGTGGAACTCGATGCCGTGCGCCTCGGCCCAGTCGCTGCCCTGTTCCACGAGGTCATCGGGGAGTTCGTCCTGATCCGGCAGGTCGGTCACCCGGAGCGGGTCGAGTACGCAGGGATGCGGCAGATAGCCGTGGTCGGTACGGTCCGGCCGGGGCGGATCCAGGACCGCGCCCACTGCCGACGAGGCGCGGTGGCGCATCTCGACCGCCGGTCCGTAGTAGCCGGGTTGGCCCGGGAGTTCGTCGTGGTCGTTGGGACACCACAGCACTTGCAGGACGTCGGCCCCGTCCGGCCAGTGATCCCCGGGGACGTCACGCTCGTAGAGCTGCACGACGGGGACCATCGGAACGCCCGGACCCGATGTGTCCGGCGCCATGCGGATCGTCTCCCAGGTGATCATGTCGAGCGCGCCCGCGCCGTTCATGATCCGGAGCTGGATCTCGGCCTCCTCCTCGGTGACCTCGTAGGCCCGGTGCGGCTGTTCAAGGTGCCTGGCGTGCATGGCACGGTCCATCCGCTGCCAGGTCTCCCGGTCCTCGTCCGACAGTTTCTCGCGGACCTCCACCAGGTGCGGGGCCCGGCACACCGGCCACGGCTCGTCGACGGGCCACAGCAGGGGGCCGCCGACCGAACTGTCCCCGACGCCCGGTGCGCCGGACGAGGGCCGGAGCAGGGTCGCCGTACGGATGTGGCCGGCGAAGGCGGGCAGTTCGGATATGAGCGCTTCCACGGTGGGGCTCTGCGATGTCACCGGCGGTCTCTCCAGCGGGAGGTGGGACGGGTTCGACGGCACCAACCTAAGGGGAGGCCCGGAGGACCTCGTCCCTGCGGTTCCCCGTCCGCCGGTTCCCCGTCCGCCGGTTCCCCGTCCGCCGGTTCCCGGCCGGCCGGTGGGTGGGAGGATGCGGGGGCGCGAGGAGAGGGGGCCGGATGGGGCGCAGTGAGCGGGAAGCGGTCGCGAGGGGAGCGCGACTGCAAGAGGCGGCACAGGCGGTGGTCGGGGACCACAACAGGGCGGTCGAGGCGGCACGGGCGGCACTGAAGCCGATCCATGACGCGGCGGTGGAGCAGGCTCTCGACGCCATGCCCGTGGCCCGGCTCCAGGACGCCACCGGCGGACGGCTGCGGCTGGGGCACGTCGAGAAGAGCGGACTGCGCACGGTCCGGAAGGTGCTCGAAGCCGGCCCCTATCGATTGCGGCAGATCCCCGGAGTGGGGCAGCGGACCGCCGACCAGATCATCGCCGCCGCCAACCGGCTGTCCGAGGCCGTTCACGAGACCGTCGCCGTGCACATCGATGTGGACAGGCCTCAGCCGCGAACGACCGCGCTCGTCATGGCTCTGCACGTACTGGTGGAAGCGGGCCCGGACGCACGGCGCGCGGTCGACACCGCTGCCGCCCTGTCGAAACGGCTCGGCCCGCTGCTGGCCGATGCCAGGCCCGCCGCCGGGCGGCTGCGCATGCTGCTGGCCGGACGGGCCAGGAGAACCCGCGCGCTGGAGGCCGTCGAGGAGATTCGTGCACTCGCCGACGAGGCGGCGCAGGCAGGCACGCCGGAGCTGCTCGCCCAGGCGTCGGTGGACCTGTTGCGAGGGCCTTCGACCGACATCGCGGCCTGGGTCGACTTCGAGCTGCGCTCCGCCGAGTACTACAGCCTGCTCGCCGAGATCTCCGGTCACGCTCCCGACGCGGCCGCCGCCGAGGGCTTCCTGCCGGACGACATCGCCGAGCGGGTACGGGGACAGCGGCTCGACGACTCCCACCGCCGGGTGTCACTCCGCGGTTATCAGGCGTTCGGCGCCCGCTTCGCCCTTGCGCAGCGCAGGGTGATCCTCGGCGACGAGATGGGGCTCGGCAAAACCATCCAGGCCATTGCCGCGCTGACGCATCTGGCCGCCGAGGGGCAGAGCCACTTCATGGTCGTCTGCCCGGCGAGCGTCCTGGTGAACTGGACGCGGGAGATCGAGGCCCGCAGCACACTGCGCGTCATGCCTCTGCACGGCCCGGACCGGCAGGACGCGTTCGCCGACTGGAAGGGCCGGGGCGGGGTCGGCGTGACGACCTTCGACGCCCTGCGGGGATTCCCGCCCCCGGGTGGGGGAGAGGTCGGCATGCTGGTCGTCGACGAGGCCCACTCCGTGAAGAATCCCAAGGCCCTGCGCTCCCAGGCCGTCGCCCAGTGGACCGAGAGCTGCGAACGCGTCCTCTTCATGACCGGTACGCCGATGGAGAACCGTGTCGCCGAGTTCCGCAGCCTGGTCCGGATGCTCGATCCCGGCTTGGGCGAACGCCTCGGCGACCGGGACGGACTGGCCGGGTCCGTGGCCTTCCGGAAGAAGGTCGCCCCGGTGTATCTGCGCCGCAACCAGGTGGACGTGCTGACCGAACTGCCCAGCCTCCAGCACACGGACGAGTGGGAGGAGCTGAGCGCCTCGGACGAGGCCGCCTACCGTGAGGCTGTGTACGCCGGCAATTTCATGGCGATGCGCAGGGCGGCGTACGCACGTCCCGAGAAGTCCGCCAAGCTCGGCCGGCTCCGCGAGGTGGTCCAGGAGGCCGGGGAGAACGGGCTGAAGGTGGTGGTGTTCTCGAACTTCCGGGATGTCCTGGGCGTGGTGAAGGACGCCGTGGACACCGGGGCGCAGGTCGGTGGCCCGGTGTTCGGTCCGCTCACCGGGAGCGTGCCGCCCGCGCGCCGCCAACTGGTCGTCGACGAGTTCGCGGCCGTGTCCGGTCCCGCAGTGCTGCTGGCGCAGATCCAGGCGGCGGGCGTCGGCCTGAACATCCAGGCGGCCTCCGTCGTGATCATCTGCGAGCCCCAGATCAAGCCGACCATCGAACACCAGGCGGTGGCGCGGGCCCATCGCATGGGGCAGGTCCGGTCGGTCCGGGTGCACCGCCTCCTCGCCACGGGCGGCGTGGACGAGCAGATGGTGACGATGCTCGAGAAGAAGGCCCGCCTGTTCGACGCCTACGCGCGCCGCAGTGTGGTGGCGGAGACGACCCCGGACGCCGTCGACGTGTCGGACGCGGAGTTGGCGCGCCGGATCGTCGAGGACGAGCAGGCCCGTCTGGGCATGGCCGACGGCCGGACCGCGGAGATGTCGTAGGACGCGGTCCCCGTACGGCCGTTGTCAGAACGGGACGGGCGGGAGCGCGGGCGGGGGCCGCTCGTAAAACCAGGCGTGCAGGATGAAACTGCGACGGCTGCAGTGGGTCATGCCGCCTCACCGTCCCCTGCATGGCGCGGCCTTGGGCGTACGGCAGGTTCGCCCGCGATGGGACTGCCGGCCAGGCGGTCGACGAGGGTGCGGATCAGCTCCTCACGGCCGAAGAACCAGTCGGCGTCCTCGGACCGGAAAGAAGCCAGGCCCCGGTAGGGCGCGACGCCCGGACCGCGCCCCGCCCGGCGCCGTAATCGCCCCAACGCGGCGGACAGGCCTGGTGTTCGCGTTCGTCGACGACTCCGCACGCGCGCAGCAGCGCGGGAAGCAGCTCCGGTTGCCGCACCGGCGGCAGATGACGCCCCGCGTAGTAGTCCCCCAGCGTGCTGGTCGGCACCCCGACCGCCTTCGCCAGGTCCCGGATCGTCAGCCCCGCACCTTCCCGCAGGGCGGTGAGCCGTTCGGCGAACTCCCTGACAGTGCCGATCTCCTCCGGAGCCCACTGGCCACCATCCTCCATGCGCCTGCCTCCCCCCACACTGCCTGGCCCGCCCCCCACCCGGCGGCCCCGGCTTCCCGGGACACTTCCCGCACAATCCCGCCCTCAAGCGGATAAGTGGGAACAGCGGCTCGCCCGGGGATCACCGACCCCGGACGCATCCGTGCACCGGCAGCGGCCGGACGACGCGCAGGCCGACCCCGTCACAGGGCGGCGGCGCACCGGGGAGGGGCCGTCGGCCTCGGTCCGTGTCCAGCGGCGCACCCGTTGTCGTGCCCGAGACCGTTGTCGTGCCCGCGACCGGGCAGGTGTGGTCCTACGACGAGTGGTGGACGCGGAGGGCGAATGGAGCGCGGTGGCGTCGGTGGACGAGGTCGCGGAGCGGCCGGCGGCCGGTGAGGTTCCGTCGTCCGAGGTGCCGCCGCCGGCTTTCAGGGAGGCGGTGCGGGACGTCGGCCCTTTCGCGGGCGTTACGTCGATCGCGGCCGATCCCGGGTGGACCGGGCGCGCAGGTCCGCCGCGAGGCGTTGGAACGGTTACTGGCGCCCCTGAAGATCGCCGACCGGCGTGGCGGGGTGGGGCGTACGGAGCTTCAGTGGTCCGTGGGCAGGGCCTGCTCGGTCCAGATGGTCTTGCCGGTGGGCGTGTAGCGCGTCCCCCAGTGCTGAGTCATCTGGGCGATGATGAACAGGCCCCGGCCCCCTTCGTCGTCGCTCGCGGCATGGCGCAGATTCGGGGCGGTGTGCCCGGTGTCGGAGACCTCGCAGATCAGGGTGGTGTCACGGATCAGGCGTACCTGGATCGGTCCGCCGACGTAGCGGACGGCGTTGGTGACCAGCTCGGAGACGATGAGTTCGGTGGTGAACGACAGGTCGTCCAGCCCCCAGTCGCCGAGCTGCTTGCCGGCGGTGGTGCGGACGGCGCCGACCACCGCCGGGTCCGCTTCCAGTTCCCACTGGGCGAACCGGTTCGGGTCGAGCATGCGGGTGCGGACCAGGAGCAGCGTCGCGTCCTCGTCCACCGGCCCGGGCAGCAGCGTGGCAACCGCCCGGTCGCACAGCCCCTCCAGGGGCTGCCTGTGATCGGCGAGGACCTGGGCGAGCAGGGCGAGCCCGGCGTCATGGCCGTCGGCCGCCTGGAGGAGACCGTCCGTGAAGAAGGCGATGACACTCCCCGGCGGGAGCTGCAGTTCCGTGCTCTCGTAGGGCGGGCCACCGATACCCAGCGGCGGCCCGGGCGGCAGCTGAGGACGGTGGGCGACGCCCGTGTACGGGTCCACGATCGTCAGCAGCGACTGCCCCGCCCGCGCCAGGCTGCACTGTCCCGAGACAGGGTCGTACACCGCGTAGACGCAGGTCACCCCCATGGCGTCGTCGGCGTGCGGCCTGATGTGGCCCGGGACGTGGTCGGCTTCTTGCTCGTGCGCGGTCTGCTCGACCAGGTCGTCCAGGCGGGAGAGGAGTTCGTCCGGGGCGAGGTCCAGCCGGGCCAGGACGCGTACGCCCGTGCGCAGGCGCCCCATGGTGGCGGCGGCGTGCAGACCGTGGCCGAGCACATCGCCCGCGACCAGGCCGACCCGGGTGCCCGACAGCGGGATGACGTCGAACCAGTCACCGCCCACGCCGGACCCGCTGTCGGCGGGCAGGTAGCGGGCCGCCGACTCGTCGAGGGCGGTCTGCGGCGGCAGGTGGTGCGGAAGCAGGCTCCGCTGGAGTCTGAGCGCCTCCGAGTGCCCACGGCTGATCACCAGCATCAGCATGAAGCCGAGCAGCAGGGCGCCCAGCCCCACGACCGTGACCCCGCCCGTCGGCCCGATCAGCGGCAGGTCGACGACGGTCGCGCCGTACCCGGGGTCCGCGTAGACGTCGAAGGTGGCGTAGAGGAACAGGGAGAGCATCGCCAGCCCGCCCAGCCCCGGCAGCACGCCCTTGAAGATCAGGTCCCGGGTGCTGCGGGTGAGGACCTTGCGGTGGTACCAGACGCAGGCGAAGCCGGTCAGCCCGTAGTAGAACGTGATCGCGAGGCCGACCGAGCTGACCGAGTCGGCCAGGATGTTCCCGCTGAACGTGGTCAGCAGGACCAGGACGCCGATCGAGACCGCGCCCATGCCGACGGTCGACCAGGTCGGGGTGAGGAACCTGCGGTGGACCCGGGCGAACCGGGCGGGGACGGCCTTGTGGACCGCCATGGAGAAGACGGTCCGGGCCAGGGGCAGGATCGTGGTCTGCGTGGAGGCCAGCGCCGACGTCAGCACCATCAGGATCAGCAGTCTGGACAGGAAAATCCCCGGCCCGTGGCTGCCGAAGACGGCGTCGCCCAGTCCGGAGAGCACGTCGCCCGAGTTGCCGGCGTTGCCCAGCCCGATGCCCGAGCTGCCGACTCCGGCGAACGCCTGCGCCGACGTGGCCACCAGCGCATAGGTGATCAGTAGCAGCACGGTGGAGATGACGGCGGCGCGCCCGGGGATGCGGGAGCTGTCGACGGTCTCCTCGTTGACCGTGACGGCGGTGTCCCAGCCCCAGTAGATGAAGACCGCCGCCAGGAGGCCCGAGGTCAGCGACCTCGTCGAGGACACCTCGAAGGGGTTGAACCAGGAGGCGGACACATGGATCGCCGTCGGGGGAGCGCCGGTGTAGACCCTGACCAGCGCGGTGACGGCGAACAGGATCAGCACCCCCACCTCCAGGCACAGCAGCCAGCGCTGGACGGTGACCGAGAGTTCGATGCCGATGTAGCAGACCGTGGTCATCACGGCGATCCAGACGATGCCCGCCACGGTGGTCCACAACCGGTTCTCCGCCAGTGCGTCGAAGCCCAGCAACCGGAATCCGTAGATGCCGGCGATCTCGGCGAGGTTCGTCATGACGAGGAGATCGGCGACGATGATGCCCCAGCCGCCCATCCAGCCGGTGCGTGGGCCGAAGGCACGGGTTGCCCAGGTGAAGGTGGTACCGCAGTCGGCGTTGCTCGCGTTGAGCTCCCGGTAGGCGTACGCGATCAGCAGCACCGGGACGAACGCCATCATGGTGACGATCGGGGCCTGCAGTCCGACACCCGCCACGATGAGGCCGAGCGTGGCGGCGATGCTGTAGGCCGGGGCGGTGGAGGCCAGGCCGATGACGACCGAGGAGAACATGCCGAGGGCGCCGCTCTTGAGCCCCTTCCGGCCGGGCCCGGTGCCGGGAGCGGGGTGGCCGGGGGGCGCGGCGACGCCGTTGAGCCTCACGCCTGATTCCACCCCCGGACCTGGCCCGTCCGCCACATCACCGGGCAGCCGGAAAGCCGGCCCCTTCCGCTGCCGGCCGTATGGGCCCGGACCCGGTGGATCCGGCCGCGCGTTTGTGCACTGGGCATGATCCCTCCTGCGGTGACCGCCATCGGCAATTCGGGGCAAGTCGGGTTTGCGGCACTGTCAACCAATGTGAGCCTTATGTCAAGAATCAGGCAAGAGTGCGGGGACCGCGGGGCCGGCCCGGCGAAGGTCCGGCCCCGCGTACTGACACCGGGGTCACCGGCTCACGGTCAGGACAGACCCCACTGCTGGTCGGTCGCGCCGGTGCCGGTCTCCTGGTCCACCGCCGCGCCCTGCGTGGTCGAGCCCGCGACGCCGATGTCCAGGTCGCTGCCGACGCCGGCGAGCAGGTAGGCGCTGCCGGTGTAGCTGCCGACCAGGTCGAGGAACCACTGCTGGTTGGCCCCGCCGTTGCAGGTCCACTGCTGCAGTTGCACACCGGTGGCGGTCGACTGGTTCGGTACGTCCAGGCACAGTCCGCTCTTGACGCTCTTGAGCGTGTAGACGTTGTCCGCCACCCGCGTCAGGGTCCACTGCTGGTTGGTGCCGCCGTTGGACGGCCACTGGATGATCTTGGCGCCGCTTGCCGTGGAGCCGCTCGCCACGTCCATCAGCAGGGAGCTGTTGCCGTTGGTCAGGGTGTGGACCCCCGCGGAGGGAATCCCGCTGCCGGGCGACCAGGTACCGGCGGCGGTGTCGAGGGACCAGGTGGGGTACTGGCCGAGGTTCACCGTGGTCCCCCGGATGGTCAGCGGCAGCCAGATCAGCTTGGAGGAGCCCAGGTTGGAGGTGTCCCATCGGTCGCCGGCGTAGATGTACGTGGTTCCGGAGGAGCCCTGGACGGTGATGACGTTCGCCGTCTGGCTGCCGTAGGTGTGGGTGCCGGGAGCGGCGAAGTTCCGGAACGCCGACCAGGGGCCGCTCAGGGACGTGGCGGTCGCGTAGATGTTGTCGTTCAGGCTCCAGCCCGTCAGATGGGAGCCGAAGACGTAGTAGGTGCCGCCCACCTTCACCATGGCGGGCGCCTCGACGCTGTTGCTGCCACTGCCGCCCAGCACCGCCACCGCACTGTCCACGGACAGGTAGTCGGCGGACAGCTTGTCGATGCGCAGGCCGTTGTTGCGGTCCTCGCTCAGCAGGTACGCGGTGCCGTCGGTGTCCTGGAACAGGCCCAGGTCACGGCTGAGGTTGCCCAGCGGCCGGAAGCTTCCCCGGTAGGTGTAGGGGCCGCACGGGGTGCTGCTGGTCGCCACCCCGACCTTGGCCTCGGAGTAGTCCTTGCTGTCGATGTGCATGTACATCACGTACGTGCTGGTCGAGGCGTTGAAGATGACCTTGGGCCGTTCCACGATGCGGTTGGGCCCCAGGTCACCGCTGCTCTGTTTTGCCAGGGCGACGCCCTGGTAGGACCAGTTGGCCAGGTCGGTCGAGGTGTAGCACGGTATGTCCTGGAACGACGTGTCCGACGAGGTCTCGCCGGTCTTGTCCTCCCCGAAGCCGTACCAGGTGCTGCCCACCTTGATGATGCCGAGGCCGTGCAGCTGAAGTGCGTTGCCGTTCTGGTCGGTTCGTGCCGCGCCCGTCGTGAACGACACCGTGGCCGCGTGTGCCTCGGTCGCCGGAAGCAGGAGTGCCGCGAGGCCTCCGAGCAGTGTCAGAAAGGCGATGGCGGCTCTGCGCCACCGGCCGGCCGGTGTATGGGGTGCTCTCTCGGGCATGCGCTTCCCTCTCCTGGGCGATTTGGGGGTCCATGAGAGGGGAGGGCGAACACCGCGTCAAGGATTGCGATCGATTTTGTTGATGTTTTTTGACTGATCGGGTGGAGTTTTGCTGCGCGACCCGTTGACCCCTCATCAATCCGGCACTAGAAACGTCGTGGCCGTGAGGCTCTGTTACTTCCTGGTCGGATTTGTTGAGACAGGCGGTGTGCTTCGTGAACGTGTCCCGTCGCGGCGTCCTCAAGGGAGCGGCCGTCACCGCATCGGTGGCCGCACTGGGGGTGGCCACCACCCGTCCGGCCGAGGCCGCCGACGCCTCGGTCACCGCGACCTCGCTCGACGGCACCACCACCATCACGATGTCGCTGACCGGCGGTGCGCTTCGGTGGTCGGCCAGGCGCAACGGCGCGACGGTGATCGACAGTTCGGCCATGGGCCTGCGGCTGAGCGACGGAACCACTCTCGGCACCGACGCCGTGCTGACGAACTACCAGCACTGGCACGTCGACACCACCTGGGCTCCGGTCTACGGACGCAACGCGACCGTCGCCGACACCTATCAGGAGATGCGCTGGAACCTGCGGGACACCCGCACCTCCGTCAACTTCGGCGTGCAGATACGGGCGTACGCGTCCGGCGTCGCGTTCCGCTACGTCCTGCTCGACACAGACACCGCCACCATCGCGGGCGAGCTGACGACGTTCGTCTTCCCCGACAACACCCTCGTCTACAGCGCGCGGGACGAGGACGCCTACACGCCGGTCGCCCCGGGCTCCATCCCCTCCACGGGAACCTCCTCCACGGACACCGGCCCCCTGACCGACCTGCCGCTGACAGCCACCTACGCCAACGGGCTCATCGCCTGCGTCTGTGAGTCGGCGCGCCTGAACTACCCGCGGCTGAGCCTGAGTTCCGTTTCGGGAGCACCCGACACCCTCGCGGCCCACCTGATGCAGCACACGGCACGCGGCTCCGGAACGGTCCAGACGGTCTCCACCGTCACCACGCCGTTCGCCACGCCATGGCGCGCAGTGGTGATCGGCTCCACGCACGCCGAACTGGTGGACAACGCCGAACTGGTGCTCAACCTGGCCCCGGCGAACGCCCTCGCCGACACGTCGTGGATCAAGCCGGGCAAGGTCTTCCGCTGCCAGCTGACCACCGCCGCCGGCATGGCGGGCGTCGACTTCGCCGTCGCCCGCGGCCTGCAGTACATCGAGTACGACTCCGGCTGGTACGGACCCGAGTCCAGCACCACCGACGCCACGAAGCCGATCCCCGCCATCGATTTGCCCTCGGTGATCTCCTACGCCACCGGAAAGGGCATCGGCGTCATCCTCTACGTCGACCGCATCGCCCTGACCGACACCGACGCGCTCTTCTCCCTCTACCGCAGCTGGGGCGTCGCCGGCGTCAAGCTGGGCTTCATCAACGACGGCACCCAGGCGATGACGAACCAGATCATCGCCTGGGCCAGGACGGCGGCGACGTACAAGCTGCTGATCGACATGCACGACGACGTGCGGCCGTTCGGCTACGAGCGGACCTGCCCCAACTGGGTCAGCCTGGAGGGCGTGCGGGGCAACGAGCACTTCCCGACCGCCACGCACAACGTGACGCTGCCCTTCGCCCGCAACATCGGCGGGCCGATGGACTACACGATCTGCTACGGGCAGTCGCGCGACCAGACGACCAACGCCCATCAGATGGCGATGGCGGCCGTGTACTACCAGCCGCTCAACTTCCTCTACTGGTACGACCAGCCCTCCAAGTACGCGAACACCGCCAACTGGCCGGGACTGCCCTGGTTCGACGCCATCCCCACCACCTGGGACCAGAGCCGGACCCTGGCCGGCTCGATCGGCCAGTACATCGCGGTCGCCCGGCGCAGCGGCACCACCTGGTACCTCGGGGCGATGACGAACGAGAGCGCCCGAACCCTGTCGATCCCGTTGTCCTTCCTCGGCGGCGGTACCTACACCGCCACGGTCTACGCCGACGGAACACCGGGAAGCAGTCCCTACCAGACTCCAGTGGTGGTGAGCACGCGGACCGTCACCTCGGCGACCACGCTGAGCGTGGCGATGGCCCCTGCGGGCGGCCAGGCGGTCATCCTGAGACCGAGCTGAACCTGGAGCGGGGGCCGCGGGCGTCAGCCCCCGGCCAGCCCCGTCTTCAGACCCGCCCCGCACAGCGGCACCACCGCGCTACGCGCTCCCAGCACCCCGTCCCGTACCGCCGCCCAGCACGCCACGCCCGTCGACTCCACGTACAGGCCCTGGGACGCCAGGTCCAGCTGGGCGTGCCGGATCTGGTCCTCCGTCACCGTCAGGAAGGTGCCGCCCGACTGGCGTACCGCGCGCAGGATCTGGCGGGCGCGGGGCGGGCCGGTGATCGCGATGCCCTCGGCGAACGTGGGGGCCACGGGGGTGACGCCCACCAGGTCGTCCGCGCCCTCCTCCCATGCGTGAGCCAGCGGCGCGACCGCCGCCGCCTGTACCGCGTACAGCGCCGGGCGGCGGCCGATCAGACCCGCCGTGAACAGCTCGGCGACGGCGAGGGCCGCGCCCAGCAGCAGTGTGCCGTTGCCGACGGGCAGGACGAGCACCTTCGGGAGCCGTCCGCCGAGGTCCTCCCACAGTTCGTGGACGTATGTCTTCGTGCCGTGCAGGAAGTACGGGTTGAACACGTGCGAGGCGTAGAACACCTCGGGTTCGTCCGCCGCCTCGCGTGCCGCCCGCGCCGCCGCCTCGCGGTCGCCGTCGACCACGCGGATGCGCGCCCCGTGCGCCCCGATCTGCTCCAGCTTCTTGGGTGACGTGCCCTCCGGGACGTAGACCGTGCACGGCAGCGCGGCCCGGGCGCAGTACGCGGCGATCGACGTGCCCGCGTTCCCGCTGCTGTCGGCGACGACCTGCCGGGGTCGCAGCCGCAGGGCCAGCTCGGCCAGCAGCACCGCGCCCCGGTCCTTGAAGGAGAGCGTCGGCATCAGGAAGTCGAGCTTGCCCGAGATGCCGTCCGTCAGCTCCACGAGCGGCGTACGGCCCTCCCCGAGGCTCACGGAGGGGCCGGCCAGCGGCAGCGTCTCCGCGTAGCGCCACAGCGAATTCACCCGTCCGCCAAGGGACTTGAGTGGAGCTGGAGTGGGCGCGAAGTCCAGGTCCAGCGGGCCGCGGCAGACGGGGCAGCACCAGGCGAGCGACTGCGCGGTCACACGCGTGCCGTCCGCCGGGCAGAAACAGTCCGGCAAAGGTGTCATGGAGGCAGGGTAGTTGTTGTCCCAGTATTGACGTTATGTCATGATTGCGTCGCTTTGCCCGTGTTGCACCCATGCCCCCCGCGCGTGCATCGTCGTACGCCTCGCGCACCCGCCCACCCCCAACCGGAACACCCGGAGCACCCCCAAGAGGAGGACCTCGGATGGCAGTGATGCGTCAGGTTCGGCGAAGACTGGCCGGGATCGGCGCGGCGGCCCTGGCCGTCGGCCTGGTCTCCGCCCTCCCCACGCACGCGGCACCCGGCCCCGACGGCCGGATCCTGTACGCGGACGCGGCCAATGCCGTGCCCAACAGCTACATCGTCGTCCTCAAGCCGGAGGCGGCGAAGGCCGACTCCCCCTGGGGCCGCGCCCTCGCCGCCAGGTACAGCGCTTCCGTCGGGCACACCTACGTCAAGGCGCTCAACGGGTACGCGGTCCAGGCCACCCCGGCCGACGCGAAGCGGTTCGCCGCCGATCCCTCCGTCGCCTCCGTCGTCCAGAACCGCACCCTCCACATCGACACGACCCAGACCAACCCGCCCTCCTGGGGTCTGGACCGCATCGACCAGAAGACCCTGCCGCTCAATGGCAGGTACACCTACCCCGACTCGGCGGGCCAGGGCGTGACCGCGTACATCGTCGACACGGGCGTACGCATCTCCCACACCGACTTCGGCGGCCGTGCCTCGTACGGCTACGACTTCGTCGACAACGACAACATCGCGCAGGACGGCAACGGCCACGGCACGCACGTGGCGGGCACGGTCGCCGGCTCCTCGTACGGTGTCGCCAAGAAGGCCAAGATCGTCGCCATCCGTGTCCTCGACAACAACGGGACCGGCACCACCGACAAGGTCATCGCGGGTATCGACTGGGTGGCCCAGCACCGCAGCGGCCCGTCCGTGGTCAACATGTCGCTCGGCGGCGGCGCCGACAACGCGCTCGACACGGCCGTCCGCAACACCATCGCCTCCGGGGTGCCCTTCGCGGTCGCCGCGGGCAACAGCAACACCGACGCCTCCACCGTCACGCCCGCCCATGTGACCGAGGCGATCACGGTCGGTGCGACGACGTCGCAGGACATGCGGGCCGGCTACTCCAACTACGGCTCGGTTCTGGACCTCTTCGCGCCGGGCTCCGGGATCACGTCCACGTGGAACACCAGCGACACGGCCACGAACGTCCTGTCCGGTACGTCGATGGCGACACCGCACGTGACAGGGGCGGTGGCCCTCTATCTGGCGGACCATCCGACGGCCACGCCCGCGCAGGTCGCCTCCGCGCTGACGGGCGCCGCGTCCGCCAACGTCGTCTTCGACCCGGGCCCCGGCTCACCCAACCGGCTGCTCAACGTCGTCGGCGGTACGACGGCCCCGCCCGGGCCGCGCTTCGTGAACAACACCCAGTACCCGATCAACGACTTCACCACGGTCAACTCGCCGATCACGGTCACCGGGGTCCCCGGCAACGCACCCTCGGCCCTCGCAGTCGAGGTGCACATCCAGCACACCTACATCGGTGACCTCCGGGTCCAGCTGATCGCGCCGGACGGTTCGCCCTTCCTGCTCAAGCCCTTCGGAAGCGGCGGCAGCACCCACGACATCAACACCACGTACACCGTGAACGCCTCGGCGAAGACGGCGAACGGCACGTGGAAACTGAGGGTCACCGACAACGCGGCCCAGGACACCGGGAAGATCGTCTCCTGGGCGCTGCAGTTCTGATCACCAGGCGCCGTCCTCGTCCTCGTCCTCGTCCTCGTCCTCGTCCTCGTATTCGTCTTCGTCTTCGTCTTCGTCTTCGGGAAAGGGCAGCGGGTCGGTGATCCAGCCCGCCGCGAGGACGAGGCGGGAGGTGCGGTGCACCGCGAGGAAGCCGAAGGGGCGGTCGAAGGTGGCCTCGACGGTGGTCGTCACCTGGCGGAGGTCGGGCATGGCTCCACTGGTCACGGCTCCGAAGGCGGTCACCGAGGCGGCGCGGAAGCCCAGCGCGCCGAACCGCGCGGTCGTGGACTGCCCGGCGGATCCGATGGCCAGGGGGAAGCCGCTGATCCCGGGAAAGTGCCCTCGCGTGATGTCCCGCGCCGTCGACAGGCCGAACAATTCGTGCCGCTCCAGCAGATCGTGGCGCGCCGTCACGTCGAACGCCGCGGTCGTCACGTCGAGCGTCGGCGGCTGCGGCCTCATACAGCGCACTTTCCGCACCCGCAGGCCCGGCCCCACGTCCCCGTACGGCAGCCCGGTGCCCGGCACGACCGGGTGCCGGCGCAGCAGAACGTCCACCCCGGCCCGCACCACCTGAGCCGCGGTCATCCGCTCCTCGCCGAGCAGCAGATGCACATCGATCCCGCTCGTGCCCAGCACCTTCAGCTCGGTGACGCACCCGTCGGGCGTGTCCGCGACACCCACCCGGTCCAGCAGCACGCTCTCGCGTCTCAGCCCCAGCAGTGACCGCTCCCGCCACGGCCCCGACTCCGGCAACAGCGGCCACTCCTCGAAGGGCCGCAGCCACTTGGTGCGCAGGACGAGAGCGCTCGCCAGCACCAGCTCGGTGTCCTCCGTCAGCGCGACCGGCATACGGTCGACCAGGCCTTCGGTGCGCTTCACCGCCCATGCGTCCAGCGCCGCGCGGTCGGCCTCCGCATCCCCCGTGAGCACCCCGTGCGTCTCGGCAGGCAGCCCCGCCGCCCACTCCGCGCGCAGTTCCAGGGTCCGCTTGGTCCACAGGCCGAGCGCCACGTCGAGCCCGCGTATCGCGTCCAGGGCGGCCGGCAACTCCCGTGCCGCGGCCGCCGCCTGTTCCGCGGGCAGCCCGACCGCGTCGGCCAGCTCCGCCCGCGCGGCTCCCGCGGCGCCGTCCGCGAGGAAGGCGAGCAACGGCCAGACTCCGACGGCGGAGAACACGGTGCCGTCCTCGACCGTCCCGGCCCAGCGAGCCGTCAGCCTGCCCACGGCCTCCGTCGTCGCCCTCGTGACCCGCATTCCGCCCCTCCCCGCCCCACGCCTACGATGCGCCCCGTACATCAGTTCTGCGCACTCCGGACGAGGAGCACGGTACCCGTGGCCACACCTCCGCCCCCCGGGCCCCAGCAGCCCGGGGGTCCGTACCAGCAAGGCCCGTACCAGCAAGGCCCGTACCCGCAAGGTCCGTCTCCGCAGGGGCCGTTCTCGCAGGGCCCGTACCCGCAGGGCCCGTACCAGCAGCCGTATGGGCTTCCGTACCAGCCCTGGGGGCAGGGGTACACCCCGTACAACCGGCCGGCGCCCGTCAACGGGCTCTCGATCGCCGCGCTGGTCCTCGGGATCCTGTGCTGTCTGCCCGGTGTCGGGCTGGTGCTCGGTGTGATTGCGCTCGGGCAGATCGGGCGGCGCGGCGAGCGCGGCCGGGGGCTTGCGATCGGCGGCATCGTGATGTCGTCGATCGGGCTCGCCGTGCTGGTGACCGCCTTCGCGACAGGGGGCGCGCACGACTTCTGGGAGGGCTTCAGGGACGGGGCGCGCAACACTCGCGGCAACGGCGTGACGTTCTCCGTGCAGAAGGGGGAGTGCTTCAACGCGCCGGGCGGTTCCCTGGAGGGTGAGGCCTCCGACGTCGACAAGGTGCCGTGCTCCGGCAGTCACCAGGCCGAGGTCTTCGCCGACTTCAGCCTTCCGGGCGGTGGTTACCCCGGCGACGAGGCGGTCGGCAGGACCGCCGACGACAAGTGCTACGCGCTCCAGGACGCCTACACCATGGACTTCTGGGCGGTCCCGGAAAGCGTCGGCGTGTACTACTTCACGCCCACCCGCGAGAGCTGGAGTTACGGAGACCGCGAGGTCACCTGCATGTTCGGCAGCGCCGACAAGAAAGGCACCCTCACCGGCTCGCTGCGCCGCGACGCCACGACCCTCACCGACGACCAACTGGCCTATCTGCAAGCGGACGCCGTCCTGTACGAGGCGCTGGACACCGCCCCCGACGCCGCGTACGTCGAGGACGATCTGCCGGGCCATAAGATGGGGGTCCCCCCTGCTCGAGCGAAGCCGAGAGCTTGGGGGAGGGCGACGCGAGTCGTCGCGGCGCTGGCCGACCAGACCCGGAAGTTGCGCGCCCACCCGTGGCGGAACGGTGCGGGGCGGTACGTCGCCGGGCAGACCACGGCCCTGGAGCAGGCCCGCGAGGAGTGGCAGAAGGCGGCGGGTGCCGCCGACGCCGACACCTTCTCCACCCACTACGACCGGGGCAGTGCGCTTCTGGAGGGCCGCGCTGCGGTCACCGCCCGCAAGGCTCTGGGCCTGGCCACGACCCCACCGTCACGCGACGCGGAGAGCGGTGGGGGCTCCGGCCGGGGAACGGGCGGCGGCAAGCAGGTGTGACGGCCGCCATAACGGGGAGAAAGTGCCTGCGTAAAGCCCTCGGCAAGCACAAGTCATCACATCGAGTGATTCTCTGGCCCGCGCTTGCACGACACAACCCAGGGTTGCCACGCTGTTGCTGTCTGTACAACCTGATGGGAGCGGCCAGTGACTTTCGGTGAGCAGCCGGCGTATCTGCGTGTCGCGGGTGATCTCCGCAAGAAGATCGTCGACGGTCTGCTGCCACCGCACACCCGCCTCCCGTCCCAGGCCCGCATCCGCGAGGAGTACGGCGTCTCGGACACGGTCGCCCTGGAGGCGCGCAAGGTACTGATGGCCGAGGGGCTGGTGGAGGGCCGCTCCGGATCGGGGACTTATGTCCGGGAGCAGCCGGTGCCCCGGCGCATCGCCCGCTCCGGGTTCCGGCCTCAGAGCGGTGCCACCCCGTTCCGTCAGGAGCAGGCGGAGGCCTCCGCGCGCGGCACCTGGGAGTCGCGCAGCGAGCAGACGGTGGCGAGCGGCGCCATCGCCGAGCGGCTCGCCATCCAGCCGGGCGACCGTGTGATGTGCACGAAGTACCTGTTCCGGGACGCGGGCGAGGCGATGATGCTCTCCACGTCGTGGGAACCGCTCGCCGTGACCGGCCGTACTCCCGTGATGCTCCCCGAGGAGGGGCCGCTCGGCGGCATGGGCGTCGTGGAGCGCATGGCGGCCATCGACGTGATCGTGGACAACGTCACGGAGGAGGTCGGCGCCCGCCCCGGCCTCGCCGAGGAACTGCTGGTGCTGGGCGGTGTCCCCGGCCATGTGGTGCTGGTCGTCCGACGGACGTACTACGCCTCGGGCCGCCCGGTGGAGACCGCGGACGTGGTCGTGCCGGCGGACCGGTACCGGGTGGCGTATCACCTGCCGGTGAAATAGCGACGAAGGCCGTCCGCGGGGTGCAGGGGGAAGGCGTGCAAGTCGCCTTCTTTTTCCGTGAGTTGCGTCACCCCGTTCCCAACAGCAGGTCATCCGGCCTGTAGTTGCAATCCGGTCGTTCTCACGGCCGTGACAGGCGTGCGCTTCGCGCCGCTCTCCGTGCGCCGGGGGCGTACTCGGCGGCGCGTTCGACGGCGTGCGCCCCTTCCGGCATGGCTGGTTGCGTACCTCTTTGTGAAAAGGCGTATTCGGTGCGTGAAGGTAAGGCGTAGGCTCGGGCATATGCGCAGTGCGGTTTCCTGGGTGGGCGGGGCGCGGCGAGGGCCGGGGACGGGAAGTGGAGGGGTGCGATGAACGACGACACGGTCACTCTCCCCTGGCTCGTCATACGGCAGGACGACAACGGCAACCGCTACCGCGTGGGCAGGTACGCGACACGCGCCGAGGCCCAGAAGATCGTGGACAGCCTCGACGACCGCGGCCACAAGCAGCTCTACTGGGTCGAGCGCATCGGGCAGAACGGGAGCAAGTGAAGGGGCGCGGAAGCAGGTGAGGGCGATCGCCCCCGGCATGTGATCCGTCGCGTGCTCCCGTAGGCTCCGGCGCATGGTGCAACCGATCGTGGTGGCCGGAGCCGCCCTGCTGAGCGGCGGCCGTCTGCTGGCCGCCCGCCGCAGCGCGCCCCCCGAGCTCGCCGGACGCTGGGAGCTGCCCGGCGGCAAGGTCGAGCCCGGCGAGAGCCCCGAGCAGGCACTCGTGCGCGAGCTGCGCGAGGAGCTGGGCGTGACGGCGGAGCCGGTCGACCGGGTACCGGGGGAGTGGCAGCTGAAGCCGGGATACGTCCTGCGGGTCTGGACTGCACGCCTCCTCGCCGGCACCCCCGAGCCCCTGGAGGATCACGACGAGCTGCGCTGGCTGACCCCCGACGAGATCTGGGACGTGGACTGGCTCGATCAGGACGTGGTGGCGGTCAAGGCCGTGCTGGCCGTGTGGAAGCGGCTCTGAAAACCGGCCGGGCCCGGTGCCGAATGCATGGAATCGGTAAAACCTGTGGCCGTGTTGTGAGCGGAAAGCGGTAGGGCGCTGTTCGGTATCCATCGTTCTGACGTGCGGAAGACTGCGATCCGGCTCCGCGGTCACGAGGTCCCCGGGTAAGTAAGTCCTGGGGTTGTCGAGGCGCATGAGGTTTCAGGGGGCTGGCGCCCCATACGCCGTTCGTGCCACAGTGCGCCCTAGTGCGCGGTAAGGCGCTATGGATATCGGGTATGTGCCCATTAACCCCATGAAACCGGACATGGGTGGGCTTGTGGGCCTGGGAAGTGATCGGCGTGCTCGACACCCAAGGCGAAAGCGCCGAGTGGACGTTCCCCGCGGACCCGGGTGCGGTACGGACCGCTCGCGCCGTTGTCCGGGGCCAGCTGCGCTCCTGGAGGCTCGAGGAGCTTGCCGACGTCGCCGCGCTGCTGGTCAGCGAGCTGGTGACCAATTCGCTGAGGCATGCCACGGGCCCCATCGGCGTCCGTCTCGTCCGCCCCGCCGGTCCCGCTCCCACTCTGCTCGTCGAGGTTTCCGACCCGCTTCCCGACCCGCCCCGTGAGCGCTCCGCCCGCTCCGACGACGAAAACGGCCGCGGACTCCAGCTGGTCGCCCACTCCTCGCGCCGTTGGGGCACCCGTCCGGGAAACACCGGCAAGACGGTCTGGTTCGAGCTCGCGGTCCCCGGCTGAGTACGAGGGCTTGGTACGCGGCGGGATTCCACCGGCGCGGGGCCGGGGTTTCCGGGGTGCGGAGCGACCGGGTGGACAACACCGGGAAGCGTGTCGGAACTCTTTGATTCGATGGGGCACCACCTGGTTAGAAGACTGGGAGTATTGCCCGGCCGGTCCAAAAACCATCGGGACCGTGCTGTGATCGTGAACACCGTGTTGTGCGGCACCGTAGTGCTGGATACTGCGGGCAGCCGCCCCCGGTGACCGGTGCCGGACGCGGTGAGCTGGAGGGGACGGTTCGCGTGAGCGAGATACCAGCGAAGGCCACGGAGTCCGAGGACCCGTCGGACGGCGCGAGGGCTGAGGCCGCGGTCGATTCCGCCGCGGCCGTCGATCCGCGCGACACGGCGAGCGGCGCGATGTGGCAGAGCAGTCCGCCCGGCTCCATCTACGACTACATCAAGGTCGCTTCGTTCTCCATCGGCCCCGACGGGCACGTCGACCAGTGGAGCCTGCGGGCCGAGCATCTCTTCGGCATCCCCGCCGAGCGGGCCGTCGGCATGGACCCCATCGCGGCGTTCGTCACGCCCCAACTGCGCGAGCGCGGCCAGCGCAAGATGGCCGAGATCCTCGACGGCCGGGAGTGGACCGGCGTCATCCCCTTCCGGAAGCCCGACACGGACGGGACCGAGGGGCTTGCCGAGGTCTATGTGATGCCCACGACCACGGAGGAGGGCGAACGTGCCGCCGTGTGCATCATCGTCGACGTCCGCACCCTCCGTAGCATCGAGACCGACCTCGCCGCCTCGCAGGCGATTTTCGGTCAATCTCCTTTCGGATTCCTGTTGATCGACGCCGACTTGCGGGTACGGCGCGCCAACCAGCGGTTCGCGTCCACCTTCGGCGGCACCCCCGACGACCACCGCGGCCGCTCGGTCCACGACTATCTGCAGTCCCCGGAGGCCGAACGCGTCTCCGCGACCCTGCGCCGCGTTCTGGAGACCGGCGAGTCGATCACGGACATGCACATCACGGGGCACATCCCCGGCTCCGACGAGCGCAAGCACTGGTCCATCAACCTCTATCGCGTGCACAGCGGCAGCGGCCGGCCCATCGGCATCGCCTGGCTCGGAACCGACATCACCGCCCGTCGCGCCGCCGCCCGCGAGGCCGCCGCCGCCCGCCGCAACCTCGCCCTCCTGAACGAGGCCGGCGCCCGCATAGGCAACTCCCTCGACCTGGAGACCACAGCGCGCGAACTCCTCGACGTGGTCGTCCCCGGCTTCTGCGACCTGGCCACCGTGGACCTCTACCAGGGCCTCCTCGTCGGCGACGAGACCCCGCCGGGACTGGCCGACGGCAGCGCCGAACTGCGGCGCGTCGCGTTCGCCAGCGCGGTCTCCGACGCGCCCTTCGCGGGCGGGCCCGCGCCCGTCGCGGTCGGCGCCGTCCACCACTTCGCCTTCAACTCGCCCTGCGCGGACGCCCTGCGCACCGCCCGCCCCCGGCACATCCCCCCCGAGGACGGCGGCCTGATCCAGTCCACGCTCGCGGTGCCGATGGTCGCGCACGACACCGTGGTCGGCCTCGCCCAGTTCTCCCGTACGAAGGGCAGCGAGCCGTTCGGGGAACGCGACCGCGCGCTCGCCGTGGAACTGGCCGCGCGCGCCGCGGTCTGCATCGACAACGCGCGCCTTTACCGTCGCGAGCACGAACGGGCGTTGATACTGCAACGGTCTCTGCTGCCCCCCGGTGACCCGGAGGCGTCCGGCCTGGACATCGCCTGCCGCTATCTGCCGGGCAACGCGGCCACCGGGCGGCCGAGCGAGGTGGGCGGCGACTGGTTCGACGTCATCGAACTCCCCGGCCACCGCACCGCGTTGGTGGTCGGGGACGTCATGGGCCGGGGCCTGCGCGCCGCCGTGGCCATGGGCGAACTGCGCACCGCCGTAAGAACCTTGGCGCAGCTCGACCTCGAACCGGCCGAAGTCCTCGCGCAACTCGACGAGATCGCGCGCAACCTCGGCGCCCCCGGCGGCGTCCAGCAGGCCACCCGCGCCGCCCGCAGACCCCGCGAGGCGGACCTGTCCGAGGTGTACCTCGCCACGTGCGTCTACGCCGTCTACGACTCGGTGACACGCCGCTGCACCTTCGCCAACGCGGGCCATCTGCCGCCGGTGCTCGTCGAGCCGGGCGAGACCGCGCTGATGCTGGACGTGCCGCCCGGGATGCCGCTAGGCGTGGGCGGCGAGCCGTTCGAGGAGGTGGAGGTCGAACTGCCGGAGGGCGCGCTGCTGGCGCTGTACACGGACGGCCTGGTGGAATCCCGCGACCACCCGCTGGACGAGGGACTGCAGGCGTTCGTGGGAGCGCTCACCGACCCCTCCCAGCCGCTGGAGGACGTCTGCGACCATGTCCTCAACACCCTCGACACGCATCATGGCGAGGACGACATCGCGCTGCTGATGGCACGTGTGCAAGGGCTGCCGGCCGATTCCGTCGGCGACTGGACGCTGCCGCGCGAGCCGCGCAGCGTGGGCCGGGCCCGCGAGTACGCACGCGGCCGGCTGCTCACCTGGGACCTGGAGCCGTTGGTGGACACGACGGAGCTGCTGGTGAGCGAACTGGTGACCAATGCCCTGCGGTACGGCGAGGGTGAGATAAGACTCCGTCTGCTCCTGGACCGGACGCTGGTGTGCGAGGTGTGGGACTCGGGCCTGGTCCAGCCGCGCCGCCGCCGCGCCCGGGACACGGACGAGGGGGGCCGCGGCCTGCAGCTGGTCGGCCTGCTCTCCGCGGCCTGGGGCTCCCGCCGTACGCCGCGCGGCAAGACGGTGTGGTTCGAACTCCCGCTCCCGGACGGCGAAAACGGCCTCACGGATCCGGCGGAGGCGCTGCTCAGTCTTTTCTGACGTCCGGATGAGAGTCCTTGAGGGTGTCGACGAAGGCGGCGAAGACCCCGGCCGGGAAGGTGAGGGTGGCTCCGGCCGGGGCTTTGGAGTCGCGGACGGATATGTGGGTGGGGGAGCCCGCGACTTCGACACAGTTGTTGCCGTCGCCCTCGCCGGAGTAGGACGCCTTCCGCCAATTGTGGGGAGTGGTCATGGGCCTCACAGCTCTTTCGTCAGCCTGTGGATGAAATCGCGCGACCGAACAGGATCGAGTGACACGGCCTCCACTTTACGGAAGCGTGTTCGGTAGGCGTTCAGTTGAGCTTCCGAATCGATGAAGACTGAGCCGTGGGGCGCGTCACGTACCACTGTGTCCAGCTTGGGCACGGGGCCACCCGCATACGTCATGGTGCTTGAGGCTCTTGAGAAGCCGTCCAGGTCGAAGGGGATGACACGCAGGGTGATGTGGGCCGCTTCGGAAAGCTCGACAAGACGGACGAGCTGAGCCTGCCAGGTGGCACGGTCGCTGACCCTGATGCGCAGAGCCGCCTCATGGATCAGTGCCTCGTACGGGACGCTGATCTTCTGGCGGGCCATTCGGTGCCGGACGCGCAGCTCAAGCTCGTCGGGTGTGAGCTCGGGCACCCTGGACGAAAAGACCGCGCGAGCATAGTTCTCCGTCTGCAGAAGGCCTGGGACGAACACGATGGACACCTCATGCAGAAACGAGCTGTGGTGATCCAGCTCCGAGAGGTCCAGGAACGAGCCGGGTAGCAGGTCGCGGTATTCCTCCCACCAACCACGTGCCCGGTCGGTTGCCATCGCGACCAGGGCGTCAGTGAACTCCGCATCCGTGCAGGCGTAGTGGGACGTGAGGCGACGGAGCCTCTTCTCACTCACGCCCGCGAGCCCGGACTCGATATGGGTGATCTGGGCGGGGCTCACTTCGAGCAGCGCTGCCGCCTCGCGGGCGTTGAGCCCTGCCGCTTCGCGGAGTCTGCGCAGTTCAGTCGCCAGACGCAACTGGCGTGCCGTTGGTTCGCGCCTCAAGGTTTTCGTCCGCTCCTAGGTTCAACGCGCCGACGGGCGCGACTCCTTCGGCGTCAGATTACGGGATTGGCTTGCTTCGTCTCTAGATTTAGATCTACCGTCGGTGACGCGACGCATACGCTGCGGAACACCGGGATCCCGGAAGCGCACCGCTCCGTCCTGCCATGACGGCTGCGGCAGGCCACCACCCGCTGCACGCAGCGCACTTTCACCCCACCAGCCGAACGGAGCTGACCCATGCCCGAAAACGTCAACGACCCCTGGGAGTACTGCCTGTACATCCCCAACGACACCCGCGCCGTCACCGTCAGCCGCCGCACCCTCCGCCTGATCCTCACCGTGCACGGCCTGATCCGCCTGGTCGACGTGGCCGAACTCCTCGCCACCGAGCTGATCTCCAACGCCGTGCGCCGCACCAAGGGACCCGCCGCACTCCGGGTCCGCTGGTCTGCCGGCACCCTGCGGATCGGCGCGTGGGACGCCGACCCCGCTCCGCCGGAGCCGCCCGTCCCCTTGGAGCAGGTTGCCGACCTGGAGGAAGGCCACGGACTGGCCCTGGTCAAGGCCTGCGCCGACCTGTGGGGCTGGCAGCCGCTAGCAAGGGAGGGCGACCGAGGGAAGGTTGTCTGGTGCGAGTTGGCTCCAGCGTGAGACCGCTGCCGGGCCGACATCAGCGACTCAGATCGCGAACTCGCTGAGCCGGCCGCACTGGAGCAGGTGCTTGGGCGGATAGTCCGACTCTACTGCGATCGGCATGCCGCCGTCGTAAGCGAGGCAGGCGATCGCGAGCGGTCCCAGGGCGATTCGACCCTCGGCATCCTTGGCCAGGTCCTCGTCGGCCGTCCAATACTCCTTGTGGAGTTCCGGGGCTTCTACGAGCGCCGCTGAAGCCGTCGTGGTCCTCGTTACCGCGACCATCAGGTGTCGTACTCGCCCACCCAGGATCGCCGCAGGAGCGCCCGTGGGATGTACTCGGATTCGACTTCGACGGGCATGTCGGCGTCGTATGCCATGCAGGCGATGGCGAGCGGGCCGAGGGCGACCAGGCCCTCGCCGCTGAGGGAGCGTGCCTCGTTCGCGGTCCAGAACTCCTTGTGCCAGGTGAGGGCGTCGACCAGGGCCGCGTTGAACTGCTCTGTCTCCCGGCGCAGATAGCGGTGGAAGAGTTCGAGCGGCGGATACAGGATCTTCAGCATGAGCTCCGGGTCGGCGATCCCGGCGGCCTCGGGGGCTGTGCCGTTGATGGCGGTGACCAGTGTGTCCCAGGTCTCCTGTCGCCCGAACCAGAAGTTCTGCAGGGTCTCCACCCAGGCGTAGATGTACTCGTCGAATTCCGCTCCGGACGCGCGCAGGAAGGAGACGGGTACCTGGGCCAGTTGGTCGACCCGGTCGTTCTCGCGGCAGATCACCGCCAGGTAGAAGGAGGTGAGCCAGTTACCCGCGTGGAGATGGTCCTGGGGACCGGTGGCGGGGAGGCGCTTCACCTCGCCATTGCTGCCGATACGGCACGGCACGGGCCCCTCGGCGGCCGTACCGGCGGCGAAGAGCCCGCAGCCGACCTGCATGGCGCTGACCCATGCCTCCCAGGCCGGAAACTCACCTGCCGTCGGGTTGGTCAGGCAGCGCCACTTCGCGAGGGTGAGCGTGGTCGACAGAGCGTCGTATCGGTCGTCCTCCGAGGTCTCGACGTGGTCGAGTACGTCCTTCGTGTACTTGATGATCGGCGCCATGAGGTCGGCCGCGTTGTCTGTGCGGAACTCATGGCGGGGGATGCGGGTGACCGCTGTCATGCGTGCCTTACGTGGGGAATTCGCCGCACCAGTTGCGTCCGATGAGGACGGCAGGCAGGTACTCGGACTCGACCTCGACGGGGAAGCCGGCGTCGTGGGCGAAGCAGGTGATGGCGAGCGGCGCGAGGGCGACGAGGCCCGAGGCCTGGAGAGCCCGGCTCTCCTCGCTCCAGTACTCCTTGTGCCATTGGAGGGCGTTGGCGAGCGCCTGGTTGAAGCCGGCGTGGTCCTTGCGGATGAAGCGGTGGAACATCTCCATCGGCGGATACAGCAGCTTGCCCACCGTCTCCGGATCGGCGACGACTTCCGGGTCGGTGCCGTCGACCGCGGCCACCAGCTTCGGGACGAGGTCCTGGCCTCCGAGCCAGTAGGTCTGGAGGGTGTCGATCCAGGCGTAGTGGTACTCGTGGAAGTGCGAACCGTTCTCCCGCAGCAGGGACATGGGCACCTGGCACAGGGCGGTGATCCGGTCCCGTTCCCGGCAAATCACGGCCAGGTAGAAGGCGGTGATCCAGGAGCCCGGGGTCACGTACCACTGCGGGCCGGTGGCCTGAAGTGTGCGGTCCTTGTGCGCGATGCGGCACTGCACGTGGTCCTCGGTCGTGGTCGCGGCCGCGAACACGGCGGAGCCGACCTGCATCGCAGTGACCCAGGCGTCCCACGTGGGGAAGATCGATGCCCGCGGGTCCAACAGGCAGCGCGACTGGGCCAGGGTGAGCGCGATCTGCAGGGTGTCGCCCAGATCGGTGGAGTCCGCCTCCAGACCGTCGATCAGCTCCTGCGTGTTCTCCTGGAGCACGGCGATGCCCTCTTCCGCGTTCCCCGTGGGAAGAGGGGGGCGGGGGATGATCGAGACCAACGCGTCTCTCCTTAGAAGATCTTGAAGTGCTTGAGCTCAGCCCCAGCATAGTGACCGGTGTTTTCGACAGCCTGGACGAGGACGTAACGCAGGGTCTTGTTCTTGATAGCCGCTCGGATTTCCTTGGCGTACTTTGCGTCGTTCGGTGAGAAGGCGGCGCGCTCGTTCATGTCGGCCAGGATCGTACGGACATACTCGATGGTTCCCTGTTTCACCATGGTGCTGCGGTCCTGTGCGCCGTTGCCCTGGCGCCAGTCAAGTGTCCCGTTGGGGCCCTTTGCCTCGACGATGATGAGGTTGCCGTCCTTGTCACGCCAGAGCTGGTCGAACCTCCTCGAGCCGTTGGGCGTCTCGGGAAGGTCGGTGATCTCGTGGGCCCCTTCGAACTCCTTCTGCAGGAGCATGTGGTGGCGTGCGGCCTCCTCGCCGAGGGCCTCGCCGAGTTTGCTGTTGTTGGAGACGCCCTCGCCGACCGTCTTGTCGAAGTGCTCCTGCGCGTCGGCGAGCGCCTGCGCTGTCTCGTGGGTCGGGGTGGCGTCGAAGACCTTTTGGGCGTGGGTAAGGTCCATGCCTGCCACGCGCTTGGCCGAAACCTCATCAAGGTGCGTGAGGCCGTGCGGATGAACCGTGTCCCGGCCCCGTACGAGGTCTTCGAGGTGGTATCTCTCCGGGTTCGCGTACGGCAAATCGTGGGCGGCCATCCAGCCGCCGCCCGGCTTCTCGACAAGCTTCGGCAAGAGCTGGCCGTCAACCATATCTTCGGCACTGTTGCGCTTGCCGGGCCCCCACTTGTCGTAGTGCTCCGCGCGCCAGGCCGGGTCCTCGTTTGCGAGTCGGACGTGCTCGCGGGTGATCGCCGCACGTTCTGCGGGCGTGCGCTGGTCGGCCGGCTTCTCGCGGGCAGCCTCGTACTCCGCCCGGTGTGCCGCGTCGTCCGCATGGTGTGCCGGGTTGTCCGCATGGTGTGCCGCGTCGTCCGTGCCGCGGGCCGTATCGTCAAGGCCGCCGGGGTGGGCGCCGCCCGTCGACGGGGGCTCGTGGTGGCCACCCGTGGCCGGGCCGTCGGTGTGTCCGTGGCCCGTGCCGGGCCCCTCGGTGTGGGTGCCGCCCGTGCCCGGGCCGTCCGAATGGCCGGTGCCGTGGGCGTGGTCGGCGGTTGACGGGGTGTCCGGGTGGCTGCCGCCCGTGTGGGGCGTGCCGCCGCGGCCGCCGCGGAGCGGGTCGTTCAGGTCGTTCGTGGGCATGTGGTCGCCGGCGTGGCCGCCGGGTGTGTGGCCTGCCGTGCCGCCCGGGGTGGTGTCCGGGTGGCCCGTAGGCGCGTTGATGGGCGTGCGGCCGACGTCGCCCAGGTCGTGGCCCACGCTGCTGCCCAGGTGCACCGACTGGCCCGCGTGCTCGACGGTCGGTGTGGCCGCGCCCACCAGGGCCGGTTCCTTCACCGGCGAAGGTGTGTGGGGTACGTCCGAGCCCGC
>NZ_JBEOZU010000074.1:0-51341 GCF_040298185.1 Streptomyces sp. NPDC001634
GCCCACAGATCGTCCTCCGCGCGGCCGCCGGCCCGTGCCCGCAGGGCAGCGGCCAGCCTCCCAGGCGCACCACGGGCACCCTCGTTGTCGGCGGGCGCGCCCGCCGACGCGGCCCGCTCCCGTCGGCCGAGCGGCAGATCGAACGGAACGACGGGCACCCCCTCCTCGCGCGCCCAGCGCATCGCCACCAGCTCCGGCGAGAACTCGGCGAAGGGCAGGAAGACCAGCCTGCCGTCCTCATCGCTCCCGGCGAGAGCCACCGGCGGAACCGTTGCCGGATCCGCCAGATGTTCCAGCCACGGCGCGAACTCCTCCGGCAGCTCCACGAACACCACTTCCGGAGCCGCCTCGGACAACATCGCCGGAACCGCCGCCGCGAGCGCGGGGGAATGGTGCCGTACCCCGATCAGGAAGGGTGCACGGCACCGCGCGAGCACCTCGCGGGCCGCCTCGGGTGCGTCATCCGGGGCAAGTCCGGTGCCCTCGGACGCCGCCCCGGAGCCGTCACCTGAGTTCATCGCGCAGTTCCCACAATGTCCGCCACAGCGCCGCCCCCTGCTCCGCGCGCCGCCGCACCGGACCGTCCCAGTAGCCGAGCAGCCGGGCATGGTCGGCCGGATCGTCCTTGCGGACCGTGCCCAGCAGATGCCCCGGCAGCGTCCGTACGACATCCCGGCCGTCCCCGAGGTACGCGGCGCCGAGCCCCATCGACGTGGCGACCTGTACGGCCTCCGCCGTCGACATCACCGTGGTGGGACGCTCCACCTCCCAGCCTTCCGCACTCCTTCCGGACCGCAGGTCCCGGAACGCGGTGACCAGCGCCTCCAGGACCGTGTCGTCCACGGCGAACCCCGCCCCGGAGCGCTTCAGCGCCGCCGTGGCCTGGCTGCGCACCAGCTCCGTCTCCGCGTCGAGGTCGTCGATCGGGCCCACCGTCTCGAAGTTGAAGCGGCGCTTGAGCGCGGCCGACATCTCGGACACACCCCGGTCGCGCAGATTCGCCGTGGCGATCAGCGTGAAGCCCGGCACCGCGTGCACCACGCCCGCACCGCTCTCCTCACCCGCCAACTCCGGTACCGACACGCGCCGTTCGGACAGCAGCGACACCAGCGCGTCCTGCACCTCGGGCAGACAGCGGGTGACCTCCTCGACCCGGGCGACGGCACCCCGCTCCATGGCGGTCAGCACCGGCGAGGGCACCAGGGCCTCGCGGCTCGGGCCCTTCGCGAGCAGCATCGCGTAGTTCCAGCCGTAGCGGAGCTGGTCCTCGGTGGTCCCGGCGGTGCCCTGCACGGTGAGGGTGCTGGTGCCGCACACCGCGGCGGCCAGCAGCTCGGACAGCATCGACTTGGCCGTGCCCGGCTCGCCGACCAGCAGCAGGCCGCGCTCCCCGGCGAGCGTCACCACACACCGTTCGACGAGTCCCCGGTCGCCCACGAACTTGCGTGACACGACCAGTCGCCGTCCGTCCGTTCCGGTCAGCTCCTCCCCGTCCGAACCGCACACGAACGTCACCACGGCACGCGGCGTCAGACGCCAGCCGGGCGGCCGTGGCCCGTCGTCGTACCCCGCGAGGAACGCCAGCTCCTCGGCGTAACGGTCCTCGGGCAGTTCGATCTGCCTCGCGCTCATCGGTTGCCTCCGCTCCTGCCGCGCCGGCCGCCCCGCCCGGCGAACTCCTCGAACCCCGGCGCGTCCCCCTCGACGACCCTCCGCCAGGCCCGCGCGAACAACCCGGGCACCGGGCAGTCCGGCACCACGAACCCGTACCCCGACTGAGGCAGCAGGGGCGTCTTCCAGCTCTCGACGGGCAGTTGCGGTGCCCTGGCCTCCAGCCAGCCGCCCGGCAGGAAGTGCGAGCGTCCGGCACGTGCCCGCTTCGCCTCCACCACCAGTCCGGCGGCGGCCAGTTCGGCCCTGGCCTTCTTGAGCCGGGCGGGCTTCCAGCCGGTCCAGGCCGCCTGGTTGCGGTCCGTCGGATCGGGCAGCGCGAGCAGCATCAGATAGATCGCGGCCGCGTCCTGCGACAATCCGAACCGCTGCGCCGCCTCGGCCGCCAGTTCAGGGGCGCTGTGCGTCGGGTCCTGCGCCGCACCGGGTGGACCGTCCGCCGTGACCAGCGCGGTGAACTCCTCGCTCAGCAGGGTCCGCAGCGCCTGCACCTCCATGGCCGGCCGTCCCAGCGCCGCGAGCAGCTTCAGCGCCGGATGGTCGGGTCCGCCGCCCTCCGCCAGCACGGCCGAGGGCCGGACCCACACCGTTTCCCACTCCTGCCGCACCGGCACCAGCACGATCGCCGAGCCCGCCCGCACCAGACCGTCGGCGTCCGCGCCGCCCCGCTCCGGCAGCCCGAACGACTCCCGGATGCGGCCCGACGCCGGGGTCCCGTCCAGTCCCCAGCTCACCTGCAGATCGAGCAGCAGCCCCGGGTCCGTGAGCCGCTCGCGCAGCACACCCAGCGTGCGCGGCAGCACCGCCCGCAGCGGATCCCCATAGGGCAGCCGGTAGGCGAGCCAACTGAGCATGGTGACGTAGGCGGCGAGTTCCCGGCCCGTCAGCAGCGCATGCTGGTCCGCCGCCTCGAGCCCGCCCGCATACCGCTGCTCCGTACGCCCCGTCAGTTCCGGCCGGGTCTCCGGGTTGAGGACGGAGTCGAGCATCCGGCCCGGTCCGATCTCGGCGACCATCCGTGCGACGAGTTCGGGCGGAGCGACCAGGCGCTTGCCGCGTCGTTCGGTCCACACCTGCACCACCGGCTCCAGGTCGAAGCCCTCGTCCCACAGCCTCGCCACCTGCGCGGGGTCCCGGGGCAGTAGCGCCGCGCAGTACAGCTGCCGTTCGGGGACGGTGAGTTCCCCCAGCGCGCCCCGTGCGGCCTCGGCCTCCGCGCTCTTGGCGCCCAGCGGCTTGAGGTAGTCGGCGGACAACAGGTTCGACCTGCCGTACCCGCTGATCCCCGGCAGCCCGAGCAGCAGCAGTGCCCCCGCCACTGCGCTCACCCCGACCCGGTCGGCGAACTCCCGCGCCTGCTCGTGCCGGTAGGGCAGCACACCCCGCTCGCGCACCAGGGCGACGAGCCGACGCAGCGCCGGCGCCCACCGGCCGTCGTCCGCCGTGCCCCGCACCTCGGAGGAGACGAGCGCGAAACCCTCCCAGGGTCCGAAGGCACCGCTCGGGTCGTACTCCACGGCGTTCCAGAACGCATCGTCGCCGTCGACCTTCTGGCAGGACAGGATCAGCAGCCGCCGCGCACCGGAGACCAGCAGCTCGCCGAGCCGCTCCGGACGCTCGGTGCGTGAGGCCTTCAGCTGCACCACCCGTAGCCGGCCGCGCGGGTCGACGAACACCGAGTCGTCGCCCACGGACAGCACCACGTCGAGGAACTCGAGCAGGGCGGCCCGGTGCGCTTCGTCCGTCGTCGGCGAGGCTGCGCGCAGCCCGAGCGCCACCATGCCCGGTCCGGTCAGCGTCAGCCAGGCCACGCCCGTGCCGGCCAGCGGGACCCTGCCGGCCGCGGTGTGGGCGCCCAACGCCGTGCGCAGTGCCAGGAGCTGCTCCACCGCGGTGGTCGCCTGGTCCTGCCGGCCGAAGTAGTAGCCGTAGGAGTGCTGGCTGCCGGAGAGCGCCTGCATCCCCTCGCGCAGCGCCTGGTCGAAGGCGTGCCGCACCGTCACCTCGGCGTCCTTCGGTGAGGTCGCGGCGTGCCGGGCACGCTCGGCGATGGTGGCGATCCGCTTGGCGCAGCGGGCGGTCTCCTCCACCAGCCCGGCCACACCGAGGGCCAGCCGCTCGTCCGTGACGGCCGGGAGCATTCTCGCCACCGCCTCGGCCGGAGTCTTGCCCCCGCGGACGGCGGCCAGCAGTGCCGCGGCGTCCGCGTCGGTCACCGCCCGCAACGCGGCCGAACCCCGCTCGTCGCGCGGCCGGAGCGCGTGCCAGTACCACAGCGGCGGCACGAGGCGCGTACCGGCCGCGTGTGCGCTGCCGCGGTCGCCCTCGCGGATGTGGGCGACCGCCACACCGTCGGCGTCGTACAGATGGATGTGGGAGTGGTTCCAGCGCCGCACGGGGTGGACGACGGCACCGCCCGGCAGCCGCAGGGGTGGCACAGGCGTCCCCTCGGTCGTGGCCGGGCTGCGCGTCCCGTCGGCCGAACAGGCGGTCCGTGTCCCGGACTTCTCGTCGTGCGTCACCCACCAGCCGAGCAGCCCGTCCGCGGTGCCGAACGGCGACCCCATCAGACCAGGCTGCACCGGCAGCAGACGGCACTCGGCCTGGGCCAGGCGCACGCCCGGCCGGGCACCGGCGAGGGCCGAGTCGAAGAACGCCGGCACTGACGCCCGTCCGCGCTTCGCCGACGTCGGGTCGTACTCGTACCAGCTCCCCTCGTGCAGCACCCAGTACGAGATGCCGTCCGAGGCGACCTCCCGGCGCTGCTCGGCGAACGAGGTGTCCCCGGCGTGCACCGGCCGTCCGCCGAAGCAACGGCCGCCGTCGGGGAGCGCCAGCGACACGGGATCGCTTCCGTACCAGCCGGCGGGCAGTCCGGCCGGGGTGAACACGTCGGCGGGGCGGCCGGACCAGGCGGCACGCCGCTCCTTGCCGTACCCGGACGCGATCAGCCACTGTCCGTCCACGAACCGCACGGTCGGCTCGCTGCGGTGCGGTCCCTTGGACGGCAGCGTGAGCGCACGCGTGTCGAGGACGGCGTCAGGGCCGACGAGCGCCACCTGGGTGCCGACGCGGACGATCAGCGCAGGCCAGGCGTCCGTGCACCGGTACGAGGAGTTGTGCGGATACGCGTGGTGCTGTCCCGCGGCCATCGGATTGACCTTGCCGAAGGTGCCGAGGGCCTCTTCCAGCGCGGGCCAGCCCAGTTCGTCGAGGATGCCGGCGCGCAGGGTCCGGCCCAGCACCGGAGCCGGGTCGAAGGCGGTGATGCGGCGCACCGCGTCGGGTGCCGTGGCCAGCACGACGGGCGCGGAGAACCGGCCCACCCTGCTCAGCAGGTCGTCGAGGCCCGGAAGTCCGATCGGGCGCGTCAGGTCCTCGGCGCGTTCCTCCAGCCAGCCCGCCAGCACCGTGCGCAGCACCGGGTGCTCGGCAAGCCGCTTCAGCCGCGCCGAAGGACCGGCCGCGGGGCCGTCGGCCAGGGACAGGTTCTCCACGCCCTTGCGGAGCAGAACGGCGAACCGGGGGTCCGCCGCGAGGGCCGCCAGGTCCCGGCGGCCCTCGCTGTCGTCCATGATCCAGTAGCGCAGCTCCAGTTCATCGGTCCCCGGATCGGGGTCGGCCACGGGCACGCCCGCCGCCAGCGCCGCGTCGAGGAGGTCGAGGTCGACCGCCGAGTTGTAGCCGTACGCCCGCAGCAGCCGCAGCGGTCGCCCACCCCCGATCAGCCGCGGCGCCAGCCGCTCCACCAGGGCGAGTTCCTCCGGCAGCCGCCGCTTCTGCCGCCAGCCGCGCTGCCGGTGTCCGGCCCACGCATTCAGCCAGTCGGCAGCGTCCACCGTCCCGTCCAGCAGCAGATCGAACGCCCCGCACCTTTCAAGGAGCGCGAGCCAGGCCGCGTCGAACTCCTGCTGCTGGTCACCGCCCGCCGTCGGCAGCAGCGCGAGCAGCCGTTCCCGTACGGCACGGTCGTCCTGGGCCAGCTCCGCCAGCACCGGCAGGGCGGCCTTCCAGAAGCTGCCCGCAGCGCGGTTCATGACCCCCGAGTGGATGATCTCGGCGAGCAGTGACCGCTCCTCGGTTTGCGCATCGAGCCCCGCGGCCTTCGCCAGCCGGCGCAGGTCCTCCAGCATGCCCGCGTACGGGGCGATCCCGGCCGCGCAGCGCTGCAGCGAAAGCGCCCGGAACTGCTCGTACGCCTTCTCTCCCGACAGCCGGGCGGCCAGCCCCTTGGCATGGTCGCGCAGCGCCTTCCCGCTCAGCGCGCCCGCGCCCGCGAACTCCAGGAACACCTCCCGCAGTCGCTCCTCGTCCACCTCCAGCGCATGCCGCTGCTCGGCGGCGCGCGCCTTCCCGAAGAACGACGAGGCGTGCTGGCGCGACTCCGCCGCCAGGAACAGCCGCGCCACCTGCTCGTAGTACGTCGGCAGGAAGTGCGGCACCGAGCGGTCCAGCCGTTCACCGATCTCGTCGAAGCCGTCCTTCGCGTGCCCCGGCTTGGTGGACACCAGACGGGTCAGACGCTCCATCTCCTTGACGACGGCGAGCGCGTGATGCCCGTTCGCCGGGTCGTTGACCAGCGCCCAGGCCGGGAAGCCGAGCGACTGCCGTTTCACCCGCCCGACCGGCACCGACGCCCCGGCCCCGAACCCCAGGTACTCCAGCGCCAGATCCTCGGCCGCACCGATCGCCTCCGGCACCAGGCGCACCACCGTGCGCCCCTCCAGCACCGGGTGCTCGTACGCACGGGCGGTCAGCACGTCTCCGGTGCCGGCGCCCAGCGGCAGCACCCCGCCGGCCTCCAGCACTTTGTCCCCGCTCACAGGTCCCCCTCCTCGTCCTCGCCCTTCACCACACGCCCCGCATGCACCAGCGCCGCCATGCGCACGCCCTCCGACCAGGCCACCGGCCCCACCTCGCGCAGGGGCAGCCGTCGTCCGTCGCCGGCCCGCCACTCCAGGCCGCCCGTGAGCGCCTCGTACTCCGGGTAGTCCTCGCCGAGCCAGTACGCGGCCTCCAGCGCGACGCCGTCCTCGACCAGCGGGCAGACGACGTACCCGCCGCGCACCCGGTAACCGAAGGAAGCCGCCCGTGCCGTCGCGTGCCGCAACTGGTCGAACCGCGCGTTGGCATAGGCACCCCACTCCTGGGCGCCGTCCTCAAGATCCTCCGGCTTCGCCCAGACCTCCCGGAACAACTGGGCCACGGCCTGCTCGACCCCCAGCTCCGCCGCGAACTCCCGCAGATCCTCCAGGTCTTCGAGGAGGACCGGGTGCGGTATCACCACGGTCTGCGCATCCAGCCGCACCGAGTCGCCGTCCAAGTCCACGACACCCAGGCCCCGTTCGGGATCGGCGTCGCGCAGAAACCCGGCGCGCTCCATGTCGGCGGTGCCGTCCGCGTCCACCGGCGCGACCACCAGGTCCCGCAGCGCCGTCTGCCATGCCGTGTCGGGCCAGACCCGGGCAAGCAGCTCCGCCGGCACCGGCAGGCACCGCACGAGCCAGGCGTCGGCCTGGACGCGGCACTCCTGCGTGTGCCGCTCCAGCCATTCCGCCAACTGCCTCAGCCGCACGACCTCCGCGTCGTCCCGCAGTTTCGCGGGTACCTGCTTCAGCGTCCGCCCCGCGGCGTTCCGGCACCGCACCTGTGTCCCGTCCAGCGTGACGGCGTACCCGCCCGATGTCTCGATCCAGCCCATGGCAGGACCCCTCCCCGATCTGCGTTCCTGCGATGGTGATCACAGTAGGGGAGGGGTCTGACAATGCCCCGTCGGAGCTGGCGAAGCCGCCTCTGACCTGCGGAATCTATTCCCCGGCCAATGCCTCGCGGCAGGCGCTCAGCAGTTGTTCGTCCTGGAGCACGTCATGGCTGCCGTATCCCCCGGACCGGGCCATGTGTCGTCGCGGTGTGGCCAGTTCCGTGCGCAGCAGATCGTGGGCGGGCGCGGCGGCCGGGCCCATCTCGGCGAGGCACGCGGCGATGGTGCGGCGCGTGTACGGGTTCTGCTCCCAGGCGGTGCGCAACGCCTGCAGGACGGGATCCGGATCGCCCTCGACCCGCCACAGCGCGCACGCGGCCGTCGTACCCTCCCACACGTCGTCGGACACGGCCATGGCCCGCAGCCCGGGCACGGCGGACCGAGCCTCGGCCCCGATCCGGCCCAGTGCCTCGGCGGCCGCCCGGCGGCGATGCGTCCGTTCGGCCCCCAACTCCCGTCGCAGCACGGGCAGTACGGCGTCCGTGTCTCCTTCGACGGACCACAGTGCCGTGGCCGCCGTCAGCGCGCACGCGCCGTCCAGCAGCCCACGCAGCACGGGTATCGCGTCCTGGGCACCGAGGGCGCCCAGGACGCGCGCGGCCGCTTCCATGAGCGAGTCACGGCGCGGCAGATCGTCGGGCGCGCCGTACAGCAGGCGGAGCACCTCCGGCAGCGCGGCGGGATCACCCACTCGGCCGAGTGCCCCCAGGGCGGTCTCGGCGCGGTGGTAGGTGTCGGGGGAGTCGAGCGGGATGCCGCCCAGATACTCGCGCAGGGGCGCGGCCAGTCGGATCGCCTCGGGCCCCAGGTACTCGACGACGTACCCCAGGTCGTGCGGAACGGCAGGCCGGGCGAGCACCTCGGCCAGCACCGGTATCGCCCTGGCGTCCCCGGTCCGTGCCAGGGCCCTCAGCGGACGGCCCAGCGCGGGCGCTCCGTGCTCCGGGTGCCGCACCCAGGAATCCGGGCGAGCGGTCACCAGCTCGGCGAGCCGGTCGGCGGCGGGGGCGGCCAGGTGGAAGAGGTCCTCCAGGACGGAGATCGCCGCGTCGCGCAACCGTTCGTCGTCCGCGGCGAGTTGCTCGCCGACCAGTGCGACGGGCTCCTCGTACGAGGCGCGCCATTCGCGGAACAGCCCGGCCGACATCCACACCGCGTTACAGCGGTCGGCTGCAGCGGGACTCCTCAACTGGCCGTTCAGCAGGGCGATCCGGTCGGCGGTGCGGGCGCCGAGCCCCGCGTGCAGCGTACGCAGTAGCCGGGAACCCTCCTCGTCCGCCGGGCGCAGCCGCCGTAGATGGCCGATGAGCGTGTTGGTGTCAGGGCGTTCGGTCGCCTCGGACGGGTGGAGTCCGCGCGATCTGTCCCGCAGCAGTGTGACGACCGTCGGGACCAGGTCGTCCGGCAGCCGGTCGGGAGCGCAGCCGGCGAGCTGGCCGAGCGCGGCGAGTCGCAGCCCTGGTTCGGCCGTCACGCCGTACAGCTCCTCCAGAAGGTCCACGGCCTTGGGCGCCGACTTGGGGCGGAGCGCCGCCAGGAGACCGACCGCCTCGATCACCGCCGTCTTCACCGCGTCGTCGGGCTCGTCCTCGATCCGCTGCCGCAGCAGCGTGAACACCCGTGCCGCGTCGTCGGCGAACCGCACCACCGCCTGTGCCGCCGCACGGCGCACTTCCGGATCCGGGTCCGAGGCCAGGCCGAAGAACACCTCGGCGCCCGCCCGCACGGCCGCATGGGCCATCGCGTAGTTGTCCGGCCCCTCCTCGGCCGCGTCCCTGTCATCGAGGAGACCGTTGTCCTCGACGTCCGTCCCGCCGATGCTCGTCAGCAGTTCCACGACGCCCCCTCGGTCCGGAAGCCCCGGGCACCCTATGAGGTCGAACAGGAACGGGATACAGGCGAGTGTCGAGTCGTACACATCGCCCTGGTGGTGGACGGCGCCGTACATGCCGTCGAGCGCGCTTTCCCGCTCCTGCGGGCACTGCGAGGCAAGTCCCCGCAGCAGTGCGGGCACGTCCTCGGCGCTTCCGTAGGCATGCTCCATCGAGGCCCAGTCGACCTCGTCGATCCCCGTGAACACGGCTCCTCCTCGCAGGTCCGTCGTCTGATCGCGAGTGTGCACCACGCCACTGACAGTCACGTCGATCGAGAACCCGAGGCTCCCGAAATACCCCCCGGGGTAATCGTGCTAGCCTGCCCGTATACCCCGGGGGGTAATTTCACCAGGGAAGGGAGTGTCCGGTGTTCTTCATCGACACCATCGAGCTGTCGGGGCTCGGCAACCGCAGCTATCTCGTGGGCGGGGCGCACACGGCCGTCGTCGTCGACCCGCCCAGAGACATCGACCAGGTGATCGCCGCGGCCGCGCGGCGCGGCGTGCGGATATCGCACATCGTGGAGACGCACCTGCACAACGACTACGTCACCGGCGGACTGGAGCTCGCCCGCGTCACCGGCGCCCGCTACCTCGTTCCGGCCGCCGCGCGGGTCTCGTTCGAGCGGACCCCCGTGCACGACGGCGACACGGCGGAGATCGACGCCGAGCTGACGCTGCGCGCCCTGGCGACTCCGGGACACACGCCGCACCACACCGCGTACCTCCTGGAGGAGAACGGGACGGCGGTCGCGGTGTTCACCGGTGGGTCGCTGCTGATCGGCACGGTCGGCCGCCCCGACCTGGTCGAACCACGGCTGACCGAGCGCCTCGCCCGCGCCCAGCACGCCTCCGTCCACCGCTTGGCCGCCGAACTCGCCGACGAGACCCCCGTCCTGCCGACCCATGGCTTCGGCAGTTTCTGCTCCTCCGCGCAGGCATCGGGTGCGGCCACCACCATCGGCAAGGAGAAGGAGGTCAACGAGGCCCTCGTACGGGACGTCGACACCTTCGTGGCGGACCTGTTGGCCGGTCTGGACGACATACCCGCGTACTACGCGCACATGGGCCCGGCCAACGCGGCCGGTCCCGCACCCGTCGACCTGACCCCGCCCGCGGTCGCCGATGCCGAGGACATCGCCGCGCGCCTGGCCACGGGGGAGTGGGTGGTGGACCTGCGCAACCGGGTCGCATTCGCCGAGGGGCATGTCGCGGGCTCGTTCAACTTCGAGGCCCAGGGGCAGCTCGCCACGTATCTGGCCTGGCTGATCCCATGGGGCAAGCCGGTGACACTGCTCGCCGCCTCGCCGGAGCAACTCGCCGCCGCCCAGCGCGAACTGGTCCGGGTCGGCATCGACCGTCCGGCCGCCGCGGCCGTCGGCGGACCCGGTTCCTGGATTCGGGACGGTGAAGCACCCGCCTCCTTCCGGCGCGCCACCTTCGCCGACCTCGTGGACCGGCGCACCGCCGGCGATATCGTCGTCCTGGACGTCCGCCGCGACTCCGAACGCGCCGGCGGACACATCGAGGGATCGGTCCACATCCCGGTCCACACCCTGCACAGGCGCCTCGACGAAGTTCCGGCGGGCCAGCTGTGGGTGCACTGCGCGGGCGGTATGCGCGCCGCCATCGCCGCGTCCCTGCTGGATGCGGCCGGCCGTGACGTCGTCGCCGTCGACGACGGGTTTCAGGCGGCCGTCGCGGCGGGTCTCACCGTGTGCGGGTGTCGCGGCGACGGTGGCCCAGCCACGTGAGCACCCTGATCCTTGCCCTCGCAGCCGGGGCCGTGATCGGACTCGCGCTCGGGGCACTCGGCGGCGGAGGAAGCGTCCTGGCCGTCCCCGCCCTGATCCATCTGCTCGGCTTCACTCCGGTCGCCGCCACCACCGCGAGCCTGCTCATCGTGACCGCGACCTCCGCGACCGCCCTGGTCGCGCACGCCCGCGAGGGCAACGTCCGCTGGCTGACGGGAAGCCTGTTCGCCGCCGCGGGCATCCTGCCCGCCCTGCTCACCGGAGTCCTGGCGGCCCGGGTGCCCGACGCGCTCCTGAGCGGCGCCTTCGCCGTCGTCGCACTGATGGCCGCGCTGCGCATGCTGCTCCCACGGTCCGTGTCCGACGGTGCGCGCGAGGTGCGGGCCGTCCCGGCCGCCGCGGCAGGTGCGGGCCTCGGTGCGGTCACCGGTTTCCTCGGGGTCGGCGGGGGCTTCCTCGCCGTACCGGCGCTGGTGAGCGTCCTCGGGCTGCGGATGCGGCTCGCGGTGGGCACCAGCCTGCTGGTGATCACGGTCAACTCGCTGGCCGCGCTCGCGGCCCGCACGGGCATGGCCGGCGGGCTGGACTGGTCCGTCGTCGCACCTTTCGCCGGGGCGGCGGTCCTCGGCGCCTGGGACGGGAAGCGGCTCAGCGCCCGGGTGCCGGGAGGCATGCTGCAGCGCGTCTTCGCGGTCGTGCTGCTGGCGGTCGCCCTGTATATGCTGATCGACGCGATGGCGTGAGCCGCACCTCCAGTGACTCAGGCCCGTGCGAAGGGCCTCACGCCAGTGACAGGAACAGCTTCTCCAGCCGCGCCCGCATCGCCTCGCGGTCCTCCGCCGGCTTCGCGCCGTCCTCGCCATCGGTGAGGCACTGCTGCAGGCCGGTCGCGATGATCGCGAAGCCCGCCCGGTCGAGGGCCCGGGACGCGGCGGCGAGCTGGGTGACCACGTCCTCGCAGTCGCGGCCTTCCTCGATCATCCGGATCACACCGGAGATCTGGCCCTGCGCACGACGCAGTCGGTTCAGCACCGCTCGTAGCTCGGCTCCCGCGAGATCCAGGTCCACGATCCACTCCTCACAAATACCCCTGGGGGTAATCTACCCCGCTTCGGGGCATCAACGACAACCAAGGATGACACTCATGTCCGACCCGCTGATCAACACTCCGTCCGCCCCGCTCGCCGTCGACGTCGCCCAGGCCCGTGCCCGGCTCGCCGACCTCACGGTTCTCGACGTCCGGACGCCCGCGGAGTACGCCTCCGGACACGTCCCCGGCGCGCTCAACATCCCCCTCGACGAACTCCGGCGCGCACTGCCGGCCCTCCGGCAGGCTGCCTCCCGCGGTGACCTTCTCATGGTCTGCGCCTCCGGAAACCGTTCCGCGAACGCCTGCCGGATCCTCGCCGAGCACGGGATCACCGCCGCCACCCTCGTGGGCGGTACGAGCGCCTGGTCCGCGGCCGGTCACGAGGTGCACCGCCCGAAGGCGGCCGCCCGGGGAGTCTGGGGCATGGAGCGGCAGGTCCGGTTCACCGCCGGTTCGCTCGTGCTGATCGGTCTCGGACTCGGCCTGTTGGTCCATCCGGCGTTCCAGCTGCTGTCGGCCGGTATCGCGGGCGGCCTCGTCTACTCGGCCGTCAGCGACACCTGCGGCATGGCCTACGTGCTGGGCAAGTTGCCGCACAACCGCCCGCGCGGAGCCGCTCTCGACACCACGCTCGCCCGCCTGAGCGAGCGTTGACGGGCGGCGTGGTGTGGCGCGCCGCACCACGCAGGCGCGAGCAGTCGCCGCGCGTGCGGATGTTCACGCGGGCCGTGGGCCACGCCAACCGGGGGCCCACGGCCGGCTGGGCGGGTGCCCACACCGGCCGGGGCGGATAATACGGGCATGGGCCCACGACTCGCAGACGTGAGCGCACGCGCCCGGCTGGCCGGCCCCGACGAGGGCATCGGCCCGGACGAGCTGGCACTCGCCACCCGCAATCACGGCCTGCCCCTGGAAGCGCTGCGCTACGACGTCACACCACCGGGTCTGCACTACGTCCTGACCCACTACGACATCCCGTACGTCCCCGAGGACGCCCCCTGGGGCCTCACCCTCGGCGGCCGGGTGCGCCGGCCGCTCCGGCTGACCATGGCCGACCTGCGGACGTATCCCGCCGTCACCACCAGGGTGACGCTGGAGTGCGCGGGCAACGGCCGGGCCCTGCTCAACCCGAGGCCGGTGAGCCAGCCGTGGCTGGTCGAGGCCGTCGGCACCGCCGACTGGACGGGCGTGCCGCTGCGGCTGCTGCTCGCCGACGCCGGTGTCGGCGGCGAGGCCGTGGATGTCGTCTTCACGGGCGCCGACCACGGTGTGGAACGCGGGGTCGAGCAGGACTACCAGCGCGCCCTGCCCCTGGACGTGGCCGCCGGGACCGAGCCCGAGGTCCTGGTCGCATACGAGATGAACGGCGCGCCGCTGCCGCCCCAGCACGGCCGGCCGCTGCGCCTGGTGGTCCCCGGCTGGTACGGAATGGCTCACGTCAAGTGGCTGTGCGACATCACCGTGACCGACGCGCCGTTCACGGGTTTCCAGCACACCGTGGCGTACCGGCTGCGGCACGGTCCCGAGGACGAGGGCGAACCGGTCACCCGGATCGCACCGCGCGCCCTCGTAGTGCCGCCCGGTTTCCCGGACTTCATGTCGCGGGCGAGGGTGGTGCGGTCCGGCCCGGTCCCGCTGGAGGGGCGCGCCTGGTCCGGGCGGGCGCCGATCGTGTCGGTCGAGGTGAGCACCGATGACGGAGGGACCTGGCAGGAGGCTCATCTGGACGCGGACAACCGGCACCGGTGGGCCTGGCGCCGGTGGCGCTGCACCTGGACGGCCACCCCCGGCGAGCACGTACTCGGCGTGCGGGCCACCGACGCGGAGGGGCACACCCAACCGCTGGACCAGCCCTGGAACCGCGGTGGCTTCGCCAACAACCTCGTCCAGAAGGTTCCGGTCCTCTGCCTGGACCGGGACGGCTGATCACCTCACTTGGGCGGCAGGCCGGCCGCGAAGGCGTACCCCTCGTCGATCCACTCCGCGAGCACGCCGTCCTCGGCCACCGCGGACGCGGCGACAACGACCCAGCCGCGCATCGGGCGTGCCCGTCATGTCGAACAGCCGCGCGCCGGGCCGGGCCAGGGCCGCGTCGGTGCCGTCGGGTCCGACCCGCACCATGAGGTCTTCGCCGGTCGCACCCACGGCCATGTTGCCGCGGTGCAGAAAGGCGATCCCGCCGAACATCCTCCCCCAAGCTCTCGGCTTCGCTCGAGCAGGGGGGACCCCCATCTCCACGATGTCCGGATCAGCGCCCAGCCGCTCCCTGATCCGCTCCGCCAGTCCTTCGTCGTACGCCATGACGGTCCTCATTCCCGATCCGGCTCGGTCACGGGTCCAGGATCGCCGGGACGGGAGCGGTGCGCCCGCCGAGCCGCGCCGCTCTCCGCTCGGACCGAGCGGTGGTGGTTCTGGTCCGACCCCCGTACCTCGTCGTCGCCGCCCACCCGGCCGTCCGCCTCGAAGGCAGCCGAACCGGCCTTCGAGGGAAAGTGGTTGAAGAGCAGATTCAGGACGATCGCGGTCAGGCAGCCGGCACTGATCCCGCTGTTCATCACCGTCTGGAACCAGTGCGGAAACTTCTCGTACGCCGTCGGCACGCCGACCGGCAGCACGCCGACCGCGACCGAGACGGCGACCACCGTCAGATTGTGGTTGTCCTTGAAGTCCACCTCGGCCAGGGTCCGCAGGCCGCTTGCCGCCACCGTCCCGAACATCACCAGGCCCGCACCGCCCAGCACCGGCGCCGGAATCGCCGCGACCACCGCGCCCAGTTTGGGCAGGAGGCCCAGCAGTACGAGGATGCCCCCGGAGGTGGCCACGACCCAGCGGCTGCGCACCCGGGTCATGCCGACGAGGCCGACGTTCTGTGCGTAGGCCGTGTAGGGGAAGGTGTTGAACACGCCGCCCAGGATCGTCGAGAGCCCGTCTGCCCTCAGTCCGTCCGCCAGTGACCGCGGCTCGGCCCTCCGCCCGGTCATCTCGCCGACCGCGATCAGGTCACCCGTGGTCTCCGTCATCGTCACGAGCGCCACCACCAGCATCGACGCGATCGCCGAGGCATGGAAGGCAGGCATGCCGAAGTGGAACGGAGTGCTGATCCCGACCCAGTCGGCGTCCCGGACCCCGCTGAAGTGCGTGAACCCGAACGGCACCGCGACCGCGAGCCCCACCACGATGCCGATCAGCACCGCAATCCGGCTCAGGAAAGCCGGTGCGAACCGCTGGACCCCGAGCACCACGGCGAGCACGAAGGCCGCCAGCGCCAGGTTCTTCGGCTCCCCGAAGTCCTTCGAACCCTGGCCGCCCGCGGCCCAGTTGCCCGCGACCGGCAGCAGTGAGACGCCGATGATCAGGATCACCGTCCCCGTGACGAGCGGCGGGAAGAAGCGCAGCAGTCTGCCGAAGACCGGCGCGAGCAGCACGATCGCGAGGCCCGCCACGATCACCGAGCCGTAAATTGCGGGCAGTCCGCCGCCCGTCGTCCCGATGAGCACCATCGGCGAGACGGCGGCGAAGGTGCAGCCCTGCATGATTGGCAGCCGCACGCCGAAACGCCAGAAACCGATGCACTGGATGAGCGTCGCGATGCCGCACACCAGCAGATCGGCGGTGATCAGGTAGGCCAGGTCCGCCGCCGACAGCTTCATCGCGCCGCCGACGATCAGCGGAACGGCCACCGCGCCCGCGTACATCGCGAGGACGTGTTGGAGGCCGAAGGCTGCCAGTTGGCGTGCGGGGGGTACTTCGTCGACCGGATGCACGGGTGTCGTCATGGGTGACACCGTAGGCCGGTTGAACAAGTTGTTGATTTCAGGGTGGTTGCAGCCCGGTGTCAGGGCGCGCTGCTGTGCGCGGCGGTCAGCAGGGACTGCCAGTCGGGGAGCTTCACCACTCCCCGGCCCAGCGACGCGCCCAGCTCAGCCTCCGCCCGTTCGATCGCCTGCCACCCCGACCACTCCACGGGTGCCGGGCCGTCCGCGCGCAGGGCCGTCAGCGGGTCGTCGGGTACCCGGCGTCGTACGAGCCCGGGCGCGTCCTCCAGCAGTGAGATCACCGTCTCCTTCGCGCATGGCCGGTTCGTGCCGATGACGCCCGTCGGGCCGCGCTTGATCCAGCCCGCCACGTACTCGCCCGGCGAGACCGTCCCGTCGCGCAGCACCCGCCCCGCCCGATGCGGCACGGTGCCGGTTCCCGCGTCGAACGGCAGCCCCTCCAGAGGCACTCCGCGATAGCCGACCGAGCGCAGGACGAGCTGCGCCTCGATGTCCTCGAACCGTCCGCTGCCCGTCACACCGCCGTGTCCGTCGGGGAGCGTGCGCTCGAAGCGCACCGCGCCGACCCGCCCTCCCCCAGGCTCTCGGCTTCGCTCGGGCAGGGAGACACCCCCAGCGGCGAGCAGTTCGGCCGGCCGGAGGAAGAAGCGCAGCCGGATCCGGCGTGCGGCGCCCCGGGGCGGTGCCGCGGCCCAGCCGCGCAGCACCTCGATGTTGCGGCGCTGGGGGGCGGGCAGCGCGGACGGATCGACGTATGCCGGGTCGAGCGCCAACTCCTCCTCGTCCACGATCACCTCGGTGTCCGGCAGGGTCCCGAGCTCGCGCAGCTCCTTCGTGGTGAAGCGGGCCTGCGACGGGCCGCGCCGCCCCACCATATGGATCTCGGTGACCTGGCTGGCGGCCAGCGCGGTGAGCGCCGCCTGCGGCATGTCGGTGGGGCTCAGCTCCGTCGTCCCGCGGGCCAGCATCCGGGTCACGTCGACCGCGACGTTCCCGACGCCGATCACGACGGCCGTCCGCGCGCCGAGCACGAAACCGTCGGTGGAGGAGTCGGGGTGGGCGCTGTACCAGGACACGAACTCCGTCGCCGACCAGCTGCCGGGCAGTTCCTCGCCAGGGACGCCGAGGTGCCGGTCGGTCGCGGCGCCCACGCAGTAGACCACCGCGTGGTAGAGCTCGCGCAGCCGTGCGGTCGGGACCCCGCCCACTCCCACCTGGACTCCTCCGAGGAACCGGATCCGTTCGTGCTCCAGGACCGTCCGCAGATTGTTCTGGAGGGACTTGATCTTCTCGTGGTCGGGCGCGACGCCGTACCGCACCAGCCCGTACGGGCAGGGCAGCCTGTCGAGGACGTCGACGCGCACCTCGGGATCCTGCTGTACAAGGCTCTGGGCGGTGTAGACCCCGCTCGGCCCGGAGCCGACGACGGCGACATGCAGCACGGCGGAACTCCCTCGCTGAGGAGATCGCTGGTGACTCCAGCATTGCACCGCGCACGGCCCGAAGGGAGGGGGAGCGGGCGTGTGGCGCTGGGCCGACGGGGTACGGTGCGCGCCCCTCCCGTGCGTGGCTCTTCGCATGGTATGTGATCGTTCGCTTACGTTGCGTATATGCGGGAGGCGTCCTTTCAGGATTTTTCTGATCGATTCAGATCGGATGGGGCCGTGTCCGTGTGGCCTGCATGGGAAGTGCAGGAGGACGGGAGTGCCACGTCGTGGTTCGGTGTGCGGCTCGACTTCCCCGACGGGGGCCGGGTCGACGTCCTCGCCGTGGCGGTCGGCGGATGCGTGTCGATCGAGGAGGTGCGGGCGCAGCCACCCCTGTCGCTCCACGACCTGTCGGCGCTCGCCGACTGGATCGAGGAACCCCTGCTCGATGTGTGCGGCGCCGAGCCCGGTGTGTCGTGCGAGCCCGCCGGGGCGCCCCAGGGCACCGAACGCCCCGTCTGGCCGCGCGGCATGGAGGGGTGGCGCCTCGTCGCCGAGAAGTACCTCGCGGCCCAGAAGGAGGGTGCCGACCCCGTGTTCGCGGTGATGTGTGCGACGGGGCGCAGCCGCCGCAGATCCCTGAAACTGATCGCCGGGGCGCGCGACGCGGGCTTCCTGACGCCGCGTCACGCCCGGCGCTGAACAGGCCCTGTGGGCCGGGCCCTCACCGGCTACTCCGACTGAACCTTCGACTCCGGCTGACGGCTCTCCGTCGCGAAGAACCGCGACAGATTCCTGTCGTACGTCCCGCCGGTCCCCTCGCGGTCCGGCGGGGAACCCATCTCCCGGTCGAGGCCGTACCGCTTGAACAGCTCGGCCCGCAGCGCGGGAAGCGGCATCGGAACGCCGGGCACCAGCGCCGCGTAGACCGCTCCCATCAGCAGCGCCCGCAGCATCGGGTAGTCGGTGTCGGTGTCCGTCGATCCGCACCGGGCGACCGTGTCCCGCAGCAGCTCGGCCAGCCGCTGCTGCTCGGGGCACTGCACGAACCCCTCGGCCTGAAGGATCCCCGCCATGTGCTGGCGCATGAGCACGGGGTGGTGAACGGTCAGGCCCAGGATCGCGTCGATGGCCCGGGCCATCCGTTCCCGGCCGTCCTCCGTGTGCGGCTCGCGCTCCAGCGCCTCTTCCAGGGTGCGGTGCATCAGGCGGTGCACGGCCGACTGGAGGAGCTGCCGTTTGCCGGGAAAGTAGTACGACACCAGGCCCCGGGCGGAGCCGGCGCGGTCCGCGATGTCGCCGAGCGTCGTCGCCTCGTAGCCGCGTTCGCTGACGAGTTCGACCGCGGCCTGTAGGAGTCGTTCGCGGGAACGCCGCCGCAATTCTTCATTGACCGAGGCGCTGCGCGGGGACATCCTGTACTCCTGCGTTGACTGGCTGCCAGCCAACTATACTCAACGCGTCCCGGATCCGGCGGGGCCGGGTCTGGGTGGTGTCTGCCCTGGGCCACGCGGGGGATGGTCCAGGGCGGTCGCCGGTGCCATCGGGTCGTACACGTCGTCTCCGCTGTTCTCCGTGACCAAGCAATGGTTCAGCCTGCTTCCTGCACAGGTGTCGCAGAGCCGTGGAACCGTCCCTAGAGTGGGCACGAGTCCCCGAGGAGGCATACGGACATGGATCAAGAGCAGATCCTGGCCAGAATCACGGCGATGGTGGACGAGGAGCGCGGTCTGCGGGACGCGCTGTCGTCCGGCCGGATCGACAGCGAGACGGAACACGCGCGCCTCGGCCAGCTGGAACGCGAGCTGGACCAGTGCTGGGACCTGCTGCGCCAGCGCCGCGCGAAGGCCGAGTTCGGCGAGAACCCGGACGACGCCCGGGTTCGCCCCTCGTCGCAGGTCGAGGGCTACCAGAGCTGAGCGCCCGGGCGGCTCAGCCGATCAGGTCCAGCACGGGACGGAGCCCGTCCGGGCGCTCGGTCACCGGCCGGTGCTCCACGAAGTGCACCGCGCAGCCCAGATCCGCCGCACCACCGTCCGCGCGGCGGTCGTCGCCGACCATCAGCGTGTCCTGCGGGGCGATGCCCAGCGCGTCGCAGGCGAGGGCGAACAGCCGGGTGTCGGGTTTCTGGATGCGGTGTTCGTACGACAGGACGTACGTGTCCACGTACTGGTCGACGTCGTGCTCGCGGAAGACAGGGCGCAGGTCCCAGCCGATATTGCTGACCACGCCGACGGCGACGCCGCGCCCGCGCAGTTGGCCGAGCACCTCGACCGTGTCGGGGTAGGGCCGCCAGGCGGCGGGCGTCATGTGGCGGGCGTACAGCGCGTCGTGGAGTCCGGGATCCGGCAGGGGTACCTGACGCGAGAGGCCTGTGTACGCGGCCCGGTGTTCCTCGGCGCTGCGGTCCCGGACCGCCCACAGAGGGGCGAGGTCGTCGGGAACCGGCTCCGCGGGGAAGGCGCCCCCGGGCAGCGCACCCGCGGTCTCCAGTTGTTCGGCTCTGCGGACCAACTCCGGCTCGGGCAGGGTGACATCGGCCTCCGCGAGCACCGCGCGCAGCCATGACTCGGTCGGTTCGATGCGGAAGAGGGTCCCGGAGAAATCGAAGAGCACGCCTTTGATCGCCATGGGGCCGATCTTTCGTGACGCGCTGCCCACGGGTCAAGAACGTCCTTCGCGCGGCTCCGCGTCCTGTACCGGTCCGTGCCACCGTTCGTACGACGCCACCGCGAGTGCGACCAGCAGGGCCCCGAGCAGCCAGCCGCCCGCCACGTCCGACGGCCAGTGCACACCGAGCCAGACGCGGGTCACCCCTACGCCCAGGACGGACACCATGGCCACCACGAGCGCCGTATTCCACAGGACGCGCCCTGCGCCGTACCGGTGGAGGAGCCACAGCAGCAGGCCGCAGACCACCGTCGCCGTCATAGCGTGGCCGGAGGGGAAGGCCGCGTTGTGGGCCGAGTCGACGGGGTCGGGCCACACGGGGCGGGCACGGCCGACGGCCGCCTTGAGGGAGTTCTGCACCAGTGCGGCCGACGCGCAGGTCGCCGCCACCCACAGTGCGAGCCACCACGCCCGGTGCCGCCAGAGCAGCAGGACCACGGCGGCCGCGCACAGGATGCGCATGGTCGCCGGGTCCCACACCCAGTCCGTCAGGACGCGGCACGTGTGCGTGATCCCTCGGTGACCGACCGCCCAGCGGTGCGTGGTGCGCGCGATGTCGCCGTCCAGGGCGATGAGCGGATGCCAGGAGGCGGCGACCAGCACCAGGAGCAGCCCCGACGCGATGGCCAGGAACACGGCGGTGAGCGCCGCGGCCCGCGGGCGCGGCCGGTGGGGCGGTGAGCCGACGGGTGTGAGGTGCATACGGCGATCCTCGCCGATGCGCGGGGACCGTGGCGGCAAGGGGCGGCGCCGACTCCGTTGCCCGGTGGGCTATCCCAGGGCCCGCAGCCCCGGCACGAACGCCACCAGCACCGGAATCACCGGCACCAGCGCCGCGGTCGCTGTCAGCCGCAGCCGGTGCGCTGCAGGCAGCCGGTCCGGAGGGGTGAGGAGGCGGTGGACGCGCTGCGGGACATGGGCCTGCGGGGTGGGGCAGGGCCCGAACACACCCCGGCCCTCGTTGAGTTCCACCAGCGCCAGCGCGGTCGTGAGGCGGCCGTAGCGGCGCGACGCCATGTCATCGGCGGCGAGTTCGACCAGCCGGTGCATCTCGTCGCGGAACGCGGCGAAGACCGGCACCTGCGGGAATCCGTTGGCCAGCGCGGTCGAGGAGTGCAGCAGCCAGTCGTGCCGGGCCCGCGCGTGCCCCTGCTCATGGGCGAGCACCGCGTCCAGCTGCTTGCCCTTGAGCCGGCGCAACGCGGCCGTGGTGATGACCAGTTGGGGTGTGGGGCCGGGCAGCCACCAGGCGTCAGAGCGCTCCCCCTCCAGGACCACCAGCCCGTCGCCGGCTGAGTCCTCGCCCGGCAACAGCGGGGCCCGCACGAGCAGTTCGGCCCGGCTCTGCCGGCGTCGCGCCCGCGCCCGGGTGACCTCCCGGACCAGCATCGCGGCGCTCCACACCCCGCCGCACGCCAGCGCCACGGCGGTCGTCGCGGCCCAGGGGCTCCCGGTGCTCAGCGCGTAGGCGTCCACCACCGAGTGCGGCGCGGAGGCGAACACATGGCCCCGCACGGCCACCCAGGCGGCGGCCGCGCTCAGCGTCATCGACAGCGCGCAGCACACCAGGACGGCCGCCACCACGCACTGCCACACCCACAGGGCGACTACCGGTTCTCGGTCCGGCCAGTCCGCCCGGGCGAGCAGCCGCGGAGCGAGGACGGCGGTCAGGGCGCCGAGCAGCAGCAGTGCCGCGGGGACCATCATGGGCCGAAGCCTATGAGCCGGGCGGCGCCACGGGGTACGTACTGTTACGGCAAAGTGACGTACGCCACGGTTTCGTACAGCCGTGGCCGCCGGTGTGCGAGACGCCACCGGGTGTCAGAGCGTGAGCAGCATCGCCAGCATGCCGATGGCCATGGACAGGCGGCAGGCGCGCGCGAGTTCGGGCCGGTCGCCCCAGCCGACGGCGCGCGCGCCTCCGGCCGTGGCCACCGCCGTGACCGGCACCAGCCGTACCCCGGACCACAGCACGTAGACCGCGAAGTAGACGAGGAGCACCCCGGTGAGCAGGGGGACGCCACTGTGCCCGCCATGCCCGTGGTGCCCGGGGGAGACGGCCATCGCCGCAGCCATGTAGACCATCGCGAGCGCGCCGACCAGATGGTGCAGATGATGGGCGCTCGAGCGGACCGCCCACAGCGCCCGCACCGCCGCCCCACCGAAGACCACCGCATAGGCGATCCAGGCCCAGCGCGGCGGCGCCGCGACCGCCGCGGGAACGGCCATCACCGCCATCCCGAACCCCATCAGCGCCTCGCCGCCCGCGGCCCGGCGCTGTTCCTCGACGGCGCTGCGCATCCGCAGCAGACAGTAGGCCCCGGTCGCCGCGCACAGCGCGACGAGCAGCCAGCCGGGCGAAGCCGGTCCGTGCACCGCGCACCTCCCCGCTCGACGGTCTCGGACGGACGCAGGGGGCATGCCCGTCACGGACGGTGCGCAAGCGAGCGCACAGGGGTACACGGGGGCGCGGGGGGTGCAGCATCGCCGTCATCGCCGTCATCGCCGTCATCGCCGTCATCGCCGTCACCGACCGGCGCGCCGGCGACTGCATCGAGCATGCCCTCGCCGCCATGGAGCGGGCCCGTGAGCGTGCGGCAGTCGTCGCCTCCGTGGAGCGGCCCGAGCCGGGAGCCCTGGAGGCCGCACGTCGCGGTCCGGCCGCCGCCGTCGTGGAGCTGCGTGCCACGGCCGACGCCGCGGCCGGCGAGTGGTGGCAACGCGCCCTGCCGGGAGAGCGCGTGGTGCGCGCCACCTTGCGCCCGGGCACCCCGGAGCCTCCGGCCCAGGAGCCGCTGTGCTGCCGCGTGGCGGGACTACGACGTTCTGGGTGCACGCGGAGACCGACGGGAGGCGATGCTGACGGTCGGTCAACTGGGCGAGGGCGAGATCGAGGGCACCCTGACCGTCAACGGCGAGGAGGCCGCCCCGCTCGGCCGGGACGGGACGGCGCTGTTCCTGGCGGGCGGCGTCAACAAGGTGACGGTGACGGCCACGTCGGACCGGCTGGTCCTGGACCGGCTGAGTGCGGGACCCGGGCAGGGACGTCTCATGACCACGGTGTTCCCGGCGAAGGAGGGCAGCGTGACGGGCGACGCCAGGGTGACCGGCGCGTACCCGCTCGCCATGGGCGGCAAGGCGGTCGACGGCATCGGCCGGGGCCCGGCGAACGCACTCGGGCTCAGCGTCACCGCCGGGCACAGCGGCCGGTACGCGCTGACGATCCGCTACTCGAACGGCGAACAGGCCCCGGCCACCCACTACAACTCCGACCCGCTCTGCCGCCACGCCGACCTCTCGGTGAACGGGGCCGCAGCCCAACGCGCACGCCTTCCGGGACCTCACCGTCCCGGTGACACTGACGGAGGGCGTGAACACGCTGACGTTCACCGCCGACGAACTCCCCGACCACGACGGCGACACCTGCAATCCCTACGGCCGGCGCTCGGCGTACGCACCCGTCATCGACCAGGTGACGGTCATGCCGCTGACCGGAGCTCTCTGACCGGCACCACACCGCCTGACCGTCACTCGGACCCGCCCTCCTGACCTGCCGCGTAGATGCCGAACACCGCGCCCTGCGGGTCCTTCAGAACGGCGATGCGCGGGCCGTCCGGGACCGACGTCGGTTCCATCAGGACGTTCGCGCCGGCCTGCGTCGCGGCGGACGTCATGGCGTCCACGTCCTCGACCGCGAAGTACGGCAGCCAGTGCGACGGCACCTCGGGCGGGAACCGGTCGCCCATCGTGAGCATGCCGCCGAAGTCGGCGCCGTCGATGCCCCACTGGGTGTAGTTCTCGGAAGGGTTCACGGTCCAGCCGAAGACCGTCGTGTAGAAGTCGGTGACCCTGTCCGGGTCTCGGGTGAGCAACTCCACCCAGCCGAGCGAACCCGGCGCGTTGAACAGCCCCGCACCGGCGAACGCCCTGGGCTGCCACATCTGGAAGGCCGCGCCGCCCGGGTCGAGCGCCACCGCGAAACGGCCCACGTCGAACACGTCCATCGGTCCGAGGACCAGCGTGCCGCCGGCCGACTGCACCGCAGCGGCCGCCGCGTCCGCGTCGGCGACCTGGAACGACACGTTCCAGGCGACCGGCTGCGACTCCTGGTACAGCGGTGTGAGGGCGGCGACCGCCGCGTCGCCGAGGTGCGCGACCGTGTAGCCGCCTGCCTCCTGCCGGGGGTCGGTCTCCGGCCGCCAGCCGAACAGTTCGGCATAGAACCGCTTGGCGGCCTCCAGATCGCTGGTCCCCAGCTCCGTCCAACAGGGGCCACCCGTCACCGGCTTCTCGAGCTTCATGGGCTGCCTCCCGCCACTCGTGCCCCTCTCAGCAGGCTAAGCCCGCGTCCGCCCGGGGGCCATCAGATCCCCGGGCGGTACCGCAGGGGATGGTCGGCCGGGATCTCGACCAGCACGATCTGGGTGCCGTCCGGGTCCTCGAGCCACATCTCGATCAGACCCCACGGTTCCTTCACGGGAGGCCGTACGATCGCGACCCCGGCACCGGTCAGCTCCTTGTGTGCGGCCGCCACGTCCGGCACCTGCAGCCAGAGTTTCAGCGCGGGGGAGGGCGGAACCTCGCCGCGGCCCGCCACCTCCAGGAAGCCGCCGCCGAGGAAGTACACGACCCCCCGTTCCGGCCCCGTACCGAACTCCCGGTAGACCGGGAGCCCCAGTTTCTCGCCGTAGAAGGCGCGGGAGCGCTCCGGATCGGTGGGACGCAGGAGGGTGCGGCTGCTCAGGACGTGGACCATACATGCGGAGCCTAGTGCGAGCGTTACCCTCGTCGATGTTTGCGCCGCGCCACCGAATTGGAGAAGCCGCCCATGGACACCGCCGCCACCGCCACGACCGGCCTGACCTTCCGCGACGCGACGGACGGGGACGTCGACGCGTTGGTCGCGCTCATCGAGTCGGCGTACCGTGGCGACTCCAGCCGGGTCGGCTGGACCACCGAGGCGGACATCCTCGAAGGGCAGCGGACCGACCCCGAGGGCGTGCTCGCGGTCATCAAGTCGCCCGACAGCAGGCTGCTCACCGTCGAACGCGACGGTGTGGTCATCGCCTGCTGCCAGCTCGAACACCGCGGCGATCACGCCTACTTCGGGATGTTCGCGGTCAGCCCCGACCTCCAGGGGGCGGGCCTCGGCAAGACGGTCATCGCGGAGGCGGAGCGGACAGTCCGTGCGACCTGGGGCGTCTCGGAGATGCACATGACCGTGATCTCCGTACGGGACGACCTCATCGCCTGGTACGAGCGGCGCGGCTACCGCCGTACGGGACGGATGACCCCCTTCCCGTACGGCGACGAGCGCTTCGGTATCCCGCAGCGCGAAGACCTGCAGTTCGAGCTGCTGGTCAAGCCGCTGGTCTGAGCCCCGGCGCGGCGCCCTGTCCGGCGTGCTTGCGGTGCGCCCGGCCGGTCACGCGGTGAAACGGCCGGTGCGCTTGATTTCCGGGTAGTCGGTCGTCGCGCCGTCCAGCTCCAGTGCGCGGACGAGTCGCAGATGGTCCTGGGTGTTGACGACCCAGCCGATGATCCTCAGGCCGGCCTTGCGCGCGTGCTCGACGACCTCGAGGGTCAGCCGGCGGATGTTGAGGCAGACGGTTCCGGCCCCGGCGTCGACGGCGCGCTCGACGACGTCGGGGCCGTAGCGGCTGGCGACCAGCGCGGTCCGCGCGCCCGGTACGAGCCGGGCGATCTCGGCGATCGCGTCGTCGTGGAACGACAACACCTCGACGCGGCCGACCAGGTCCCGCCGGTGCATCACCTCGGCCAGCGCCCGCGCCGCCGCCACATCCTTGATCTCCGCCTGCAGAGGCGCCCGTACCGCGTCCAGGACCTCCTCGAAGACGGGGATGTGCTCACCGCGGCCCGCGTCGAGCGTGCGGAGCTCGGCGAGTGTCTTCTCGGCGATCGGCCCCGTGCCGTCCGTCGTACGGTCCACATCGGCGTCGTGCATGATCACGAGCGCGCCGTCCTTGCTCAGATGCAGATCGAGTTCGATCAGGTCGAGGCCCGCGCGCTCGGCGGCGACGAAGGACCGGAGGGTGTTCTCGGGCTCGACACCCATGACTCCGCGATGACCGATGGTGAGGAAGTTCAAGGTTCAACTCGCTTCCGTCGACGGCGGCTCGGCTGCCGCGCTCGGCGCTCCAGTACCCGCGCGGCACGGCCGCAGCCTAATGGTCCGGCTGCGAGCTGAACCCGTTCGTACACGGGGCAATGGGCGCACGGTACGGCGTGAATCCGGACAGCACGGCCGAGTGTGTGTCACCCCCGCGTGGGCGCGTCACGCGCGTGTTGACCCGCTTGTGCATGCTTGGCGGAGTATGACGGAAATCACTGCCCATCCCGTGTCCGGCAGGAAAAAGTGCGGTGAAGGTGGAGCCTCACAGGATAATTTCCCGATCCTCTACTTGCTGGGAGAAACCACATATGCATACGGTGTCCTTACGCGAGGTTCTCCCGTGAAGGATGGGTCATGACGGAAATTCTTGTGCAGGCGGGTACGGAGGAGCAGGTTCCTTCGCAGGGCAGGGTGGTGGATCACCCGGCTTGGCCCTCGCTCAAGGATGCCGTGGAACAGATCCGGCCCTGGCAGTCCAAGGACGGCTCGATCGACTTCGACGCCGAGGGCGCGCCGGACCCCGCGGACGCCGAGCTGGCCGTACGCCGGGTGGCGCACGCCGTCGAGAAGCTCTCCCCCCTGCTGCCCCACGACGCCGCCTACCACGAGGCGCTCGTGAAGGACCTGCGCCGCTGGTCCGACGAGGGTTTCAAGGTGCCCGACTTCCTCGACTCGCTGCTGGCCTTCCAGCCCGCCGCGGACCGCCGGGACGGGCTGCAGCACCTGGTCGTCTTCCCGATGTACACGCAGAACGGCAACCCGGACCGCAACCTCGAAGCGGTCGTCCTGCGCATGGTCTGGCCGGACTGGCTCGCAGAGCTGGAGGCCGCCCGCTACGACAACCCGCTGTTCTGCGGTATCACCTTCGAGGACTTCACCGCGGGCTACGACACCAACTCGGCCGTCCTGTTCCCGGAGACCATCGCCGTGCGCGAGGCCCCCGAGCGCTTCTCCTGGGGCGGCATCTTCTGCGACCGCGAGGCCGCCCGCTTCCGCCGGGTCACCGCGGCCGCCGTCGACATCCTGGGCCTCGAGCTGCCCGAGGACATCGCCGCCATGGTCCACGACCAGGAGCGCTGCCAGCAGGCCTTCGTGCTGTGGGACATGGTCCACGACCGCACCCACAGCCGCGGAGACCTGCCGTTCGACCCGTTCATGATCAAACAGCGCCAGCCGTTCTGGATGTACGGCCTGGAGGAGCTGCGCTGCGACCTCACCGCCTTCAAGGAGGCCGTGAAGCTGGAGGCCGACGGCTTCCCGCAGGGCCGTGACGTACAGTACGCGGTGCTGTTCGACCGCATGTTCCGCTTCCCGGTCACCGGTGAGCGCGTCCGCAACTACGACGGCCTCGGCGGCCAGCTGCTCTTCGCGTACCTGCACCAGCACGACGTCGTCCGCTGGACCGACAACAAGCTGCACATCGACTGGCAGCGCGCCCCGCAGATCACCAACCAGCTCTGCGCCGAGATCGAGCAGCTGTACCGCGAGGGCATCGACCGCCCCAAGCTCGTCCACTGGTTCAAGGCGTACGAGCTGGTTTCGGCGTACCTCGCCCCGCACCCGGGTTCCCGCTGGGCAAAGGGCCCGGACGCCCTCGATCTGACGCAGCCGCCGCGTAAGCTCGTGGACGACGTGCTTCCGGACGAGTTTCCCCTGAGCATGTTCTATGAGGCGCTCCAGAAGAAACTGAAGAACGTGATCGCCTCCACCAAGGGGATCACCGCCGGGAGCGCCGAGCGGGTCGCCGCGTGAGCGACCGCATCACCACGGCTCAGGAGGCGAAGACCATGCGGAACGGGGCTCTCAGCGGTGCGGTGATCGCGGTGGCCGGTGCGGGTGGACCCGCCGGCCGGGCGGCGCTGCTTCGGCTTGCCGAGGCGGGGGCGACCGTCGTCGGCTCGGACAACGACCCGGAGCGGCTCGCGGAGGCCGTGGACGCGGCGCGCTACGCGCACGGCGGCGCCACCGTCACCGGGGACACGGTGGACCTGCTCGACCTGCAGTCCACCCGCGACTGGGCCACCCACATCGAGAAGGACTTCGGCCGGGTCGACGGCCTGGTCCACCTCGTCGGTGGCTGGCGTGGGAGCGAGACCTTCACCAAGACCAGCCTCGACGACTGGGATTTCCTGGAGTTGCTGCTCATCCGCACCGTGCAGCACACCTCCCTCGCCTTCCACGAGGCGCTGCAGCGCAGCGACCGCGGCCGGTACGTCCTGATCAGCGCGGCGGGCGCGACCAAGCCCACCGCGGGCAACGCCTCGTACGCCGCGGCCAAGGCGGCAGCCGAGGCGTGGACGCTGGCCCTGGCCGACTACTTCCGCAAGGCCGGGGGTGAGGAGGGCCCGACGTCCGCGGCTACGATCCTGGTGGTGAAGGCGTTGGTGCACGACGCGATGCGCGCGGAACGCCCCAACGCGAAGTTCGCGGGCTTCACGGACGTCAAGGACCTGGCCGAGGCCCTCGTCGGAGTCTGGGAGAAGCCCGCCGCCGAAGTGAACGGAAACCGTCTGTGGCTGACCGAGAAGCCGTGAACCCTCCCAAGACCGACGCGCGTCGCCATCACGACCCGGAGGTCCGCGGTTTCGCCAGTGACAACTACGCCGGGGCCCATCCGGAGGTGCTGGCCGCCCTGGCGCTGGCCAATGGCGGCCATCAGGTCGCGTACGGCGAGGACGACTACACCGAGCACCTCCAGCAGATCATCCGCAGCCACTTCGGTGCCACGGCGGAGGCCTTCCCGGTCTTCAACGGCACCGGTGCGAACGTGGTCGCGCTCCAGGCGGTCACCGACCGCTGGGGCGCGGTGATCTGCGCCGAGAGCGCGCACATCAACGTCGACGAGGGCGGCGCCCCCGAGCGCATGGGCGGCCTCAAGCTGCTCACCGTGCCCACGCCCGACGGCAAGCTCACGCCCGAGCTGATCGACCGGCAGGCGTATGGCTGGGAGGACGAGCACCGTGCGATGCCGCAGGTCGTCTCGATCACCCAGAGCACCGAACTGGGCACCCTCTACACGCCCGAGGAGATCCGAGCGATCTGCGAGCACGCCCACGCGCACGGCATGAAGGTGCACCTGGACGGCTCCCGGATAGCCAACGCGGCCGCCTCCCTGAACGTGCCGATGCGGACGTTCACCAACGCGGTCGGCGTGGACATCCTCTCCCTGGGCGGGACGAAGAACGGCGCGCTGTTCGGCGAGGCGGTCGTCGTCATCAACCAGGACGCCGTCAGTCATATGAAGCATCTGCGCAAGCTGTCCATGCAGCTGGCCTCGAAGATGCGCTTCGTGTCGGTGCAGCTGGAGGCCCTGCTCGCCAAGGACCTGTGGCTGCGCAACGCCCGTCACTCCAACGAGATGGCCCAGCGGCTGGCGGAGGGCGTCCGCGCCGTGCACGGGGTGGAGATCCTCTACCCCGTGCAGGCCAACGGGGTGTTCGCCCGCCTCCCGCACGATGTGAGCGAACGTCTGCAGAAGCGATTCCGCTTCTACTTCTGGGACGAGGCCGCCGGCGTCGTCCGCTGGATGTGCGCCTTCGACACGACCGAGGAGGACGTGGACCGGTTCGTGGCGGCGCTCAAGGAGGAGATGGCTCGCTGACCTTCACATGGAGCTATGCATAGATATGCGATCGCCTGAAAAGTCATTGACTCTCGGGTGATCGCATTTCTATGCTCTACAGGCATGGAGCTGATCCAGGAAACTTCCGACCTGTCCGCTTATTTGGCTGCCGACGAGGTCGTCGACCATGACCATCCGCTGGTGCGGGGGGCGGCTGCCCGTCTGGCGGAGAGTGTGCCGGACTCGTATGCCTATGCGCGAGCGGCCTTTGAATTCGTCCGTGACACCATTCCGCACTCCGCCGACAGCGGCGACATGCGGGTCACCTGGCGCGCCTCCGACGTCCTCGAACAGCGCACCGGCATCTGCTATGCCAAGGCGCATGCGCTGGCCGCCCTGCTGCGTGCCGAGGACATCCCCGCCGCTCTCTGCTATCAGCGGCTGGCGCATGACGACGGCAGTGGCCATGCCGTGCACGGTCTGGTTGCGGTGCGGTTCAACGGCGCCTGGCATCGGCAGGACCCGCGTGGCAACAAACCGGGCGTCGACGCCCGGTTCTCCCTCGACGGCGAGCGGCTCGCCTGGATCCCTGACGAGAAGTCCAATGAGATGGACTATCCGGTCCTGTATGCTGAACCACACCCGGCCGTCGTGAGCGCCCTCCGGGCCGCGCCCGACCGGCCGTCCCTCTGGCAGACGCTTCCCACCGCACTCTGAGGCAGGCGATGACTCTCACCCTGACCGTGTCCGACGAGGTGCGCGCCCTCGCGCCCGCCTTCACCCATGTCGCGATCGAGGCGCACGGACTCGTCAACGGGCCCAGCACCGACGCCACTTCTGCGCTGCTCGACGACGCGGCCCGTCGGCTCGCCGCACGACTGGACGGACGCGCCCCGCACGAGGACCCGCACATGGCGGCCTGGCGTGCGGCTTACACGGCCTTCGGCGCCAAGCCGTCCCGTACCCGCAACTCCGCCGAGGCGCTCGCGAAGCGGTCCCTCACGGACGCCGGTCTGCCCCGGATCAACGTCCTCGTCGACGTCTACAACGCGATCAGCGTGGCCCATCTGATCCCGGTCGGCGGCGAGGACCTCGACCGCATCCAGGGCGGAATGCGCCTCGTGCGGGCCACGGGGCAGGAGGAGTTCATGACGGTCGCGGCGGGGGAGGAGAGCGTCGAGCATCCCGACGCGGGCGAGGTGGTCTGGCGTGACGAAGCCGGCGTGACCTGCCGCCGCTGGAACTGGCGCCAGGGGCCGCGCACCCGGCTCACCGAGGAGTCCACCTCGGCGCTCTTCCTGCTGGAGAGCCTGGCTCCGATGCCGGTGGCCGACGTCGAGACGGCCGGCGCGGAACTCGCCGAACTGCTGGAGAAGTTCAGCCCCGGGGCGCGGGTGACCGTCCACGCCCCCGTCTGACGTACGTCAGAGCGCCTCGGCGGCGCGCAGCTGCTCCGGGGTCGGTGCCGTGCCGCCGAGGTGGGCCGGCATCCACCATGTGTCCTCCGGGCCCTTGGGGCGGACCGGGTAGGCGCGCTGTGCGGCCTCCAGCAGCTCCTGGACGCGCCCGCGCAGCTGGCGGGTGAGCGCGCCCGCGTAGGTGTCGCGCGAGGCCTCGATCGCCTCGCCGACCCGGATCGTGATCGGGGTGTGGCTGCGCTTGAAGTTGCGCGGGTGGCCCTTGGTCCACAGCCGCTGCGTGCCCCACAGGGCCATCGGGACCAGCGGGACGCCCGCCTCCTGGGCCAGGCGCACGGCACCCGACTTGAAGCTCTTCAGGGTGAAGGACTGCGAGATGGTCGCCTCCGGGAAGACCCCGACGACCTCGCCCGACTTCAGCGAGTCCAGCGCGTGCGCGTAAGCCGCCTCGCCCTGATTGCGGTCCACCGGGATGTGTTTCATGGCGCGCATGAGCGGGCCGGAGATCCGGTGCCGGAAGACGGACTCCTTGGCCATGAAGCGCACCAGACGCTTCTGCGGGAGCGCCGCCAGTCCGTTGAAGATGAAGTCCAGGTAGCTGATGTGGTTGCTCACCAGGACCGCGCCGCCCGAGCTCGGGATGTTCTCCGATCCCTTGCAGTCGATCTTCAGGTCCCAGGCCTTGAACATCGTGAGGGCGAGACCGACGACGGGACGGTAGACAAGCTCAGCCATGGACGGGACGGACCCTTCTCTTTGCCTGGGAAGGGACTCCCGGCGGGAAGTTACGCAGCCGTAGGTTTACGGCCTGTCGCAGATCGTGCCCCAAGAACGGACGGGGGGCCAGTCCTGGTGCCTTTGAACGGCGAGATCCTCGTCACGTCAATCCGTTCGGACCACTTCGGGGTTTTCGTCCCCCGGCGAACCGTGGAGGCGGGAATCTTTGCAGCCGCATGAATGCTGGATCGGATGATGACCGGACTCGTGGTGTGCCTGGCCGTGCTCGCACCGGCGAGCGCGTACGAGTGCTGCACCGGCGGCGGAGCGGGAGAGTGAGAGTGCGCGGGCGCGACGACGGACTGCGGATCGGTGCGGCCGAGTTGGGCCAGGGGCTGGGTGAACGGGCCACGCTCGTCCAGTTCTCCAGCGCCTTCTGCGCCCCCTGCCGGGCGACACGCCGGATCCTCACGGAGGTGGCCGGGATGGTGCCCGGTGTCGCCCATGTGGAGATCGACGCCGAGCAGCGGCTCGAACTCGTCCGTGCGCTCGACATCCAGAAGACACCGACCGTGCTCGTCCTGGACGCGGACGGTCGGATCGTGCGGCGTGCGGCGGGGCAGCCGCGCAAAGCGGACGTCATTGCCGCGCTCGGCGAGGCCGTCTGACGCCCCCTCCGCCGGATGGGCGCAGCCCGTACTCCAGCCTGCGAGGTGACCGTGAGGCAGCCGGTGACACATCTCCCAGATGCCGGGACGCACTTGACTGCACGCACCACGTATCGTCAGCCTGACTGTATGCCCCTGGAACTCCTTCTCTTCGAGCGTGTCCACGTGGACCTGGCCCGCACCGCGAGTGCGTGCTGTCCGGCGTGCTGAGCACCCACGGATCCTCCCCCACTCTCGACTTCGCTCGAGCGGGCGGGACCCCCACGTCACCTCTCGAAGAAGGACAACTCCATGACGGCCACCCCCGACCTCGGCACCCCTCAGCTCGCATCCCCTGACCTGCTGCGCTCCGTCTTCCGCCGGCATGCGGCGGGAGTCGCCGTGATCACCGCCCAAATGGGCGGCAGGCCGGTCGGCTTCACCGCCACCTCCCTCACCTCCGTCTCCGCCGAACCCCCGATCGTCTCGTTCGGTATCGGCGTCGGCGCCTCCAGCTGGCCCGCCGTCTCCGAGGCCGAGCACGTCGGCGTGCACATACTCGGCGAGCACCAGGAAGCATTGGCCCTCACCTTCGCCAAGAGCGGAGCGGACCGTTTCGGGGCGCCCACCAGCTGGCGTGAGGGCCCCGAGGGCGTTCCCGTCCTCGACGACGTGCTCGCCTGGCTGGTCTGCCGCGTGGTGGCACGTGTGCCCGCGGGAGACCATCGCATCGTCCTGGCCGAGGTCGTCCTCGGTGATCCTTCGGGCGTCGGACGCCCGCTGCTGTACCACCAGGGGCGCTTCAACGGTCTGCGCGACTGACCTACTGGCCGGTTACACAGCGTTGCCAAGGTCACAGTTCAAAGCGCTTGCTTAGCGGGCATTCAGTGGGTGTACTGGCGAGTAATATTTCGTTCGGAGCGCGGGGTCGCCCCGACCGGGATCGGCCGCTTCAGGCGCCTATGCTGCCTGCAAGAAGGCAGCCCAGAAATGACGATGCAGTAGGAGAGCCGGCGTGAGCTTGAGGATCGTTGTCACTGTGAAGTACGTGCCCGACGCCACTGGCGACCGGCACTTCGCCGATGACCTGACCGTCGACCGGGACGACGTGGACGGTCTGCTCTCCGAGCTGGACGAGTACGCGGTCGAGCAGGCGCTGCAGATCGCCGAGAACGCGGACGACGCCGAGGTCACCGTGCTGACGGTGGGCCCGGAGGACGCCAAGGACGCGCTGCGCAAGGCCCTGTCCATGGGTGCCGACAAGGCGATCCACGTGGAGGACGACGACCTGCACGGCACGGACATCATCGGTACCTCCCTGGTGCTGGCCAAGGCGATCGAGAAGGCCGGCTACGACCTGGTGATCTCCGGCATGGCCTCCACCGACGGTACCGCCGGTGTCGTACCGGCGCTGCTGGCCGAGCGCCTGGGTGTTCCGCAGGTGACCCTGCTGTCCGAGGTCTCCGTCGAGGACGGCACGGTCAAGGGCCGCCGCGACGGCGACACCGCCTCCGAGCAGCTGGAGGCCCAGCTTCCGGCGGTCGTGTCGGTGACCGACCAGTCGGGTGAGGCGCGTTACCCGTCCTTCAAGGGCATCATGGCGGCCAAGAAGAAGCCGGTGGAGTCCTGGGACCTGTCCGACCTGGAGATCGAGGCCGAGGAGGTCGGTCTCGACGGTGCGTGGACGAAGGTCGAGGCCGCGGCCGAGCGTCCGGCGCGCACCGCGGGCACGATCGTCAAGGACGAGGGCGAGGGCGGCAAGCAGCTCGCTGAGTTCCTCGCGAGCCAGAAGTTCATCTAGGGCTCCTCAGCCTGACCGCCCCTCAGACTTCGCAATCCGCAAGGAGATCCATTCCCATGGCTGAAGTTCTCGTCTACGTCGACCACGTGGACGGTGCCGTCCGCAAGCCCACCCTGGAGCTGCTGACCCTGGCCCGCCGCCTGGGCGAGCCCGTCGCCGTCGCGCTGGGCAACGGCGCCGCCGACACCGCCGCCACGCTCGCCGAGCACGGCGCGGTGAAGGTGCTCACGCACGAGGCCGCAGAGTACGCCGACTACCTGGTCGTCCCGAAGGTGGACGCCCTGCAGGCCGCCTACGAGGCGGTGTCCCCGGCCGCCGTTCTGGTCCCCTCCTCCGCGGAGGGCAAGGAGATCGCCGCCCGTCTCGCGGTACGGATCGGCTCCGGCATCATCACCGACGCCGTCGACCTCGAGGCCGGCGACGAGGGCCCGGTGGCCACCCAGTCGGTGTTCGCCGCCTCTTTCACCACCAAGTCCCGTGTCTCCAAGGGCACTCCGGTCATCACGGTCAAGCCGAACTCGGCCCCGGTGGAGTCGGCCCCGGCCGCCGGTTCCGTGGAGGCCCTGTCGGTGTCCTTCTCCGACAAGGCGACCGGCACCAAGGTGACCGCCCGTACGCCGCGTGAGTCGACGGGCCGTCCGGAGCTGACCGAGGCCGCGATCGTGGTCTCCGGTGGCCGTGGTGTCAACGGTGCCGAGAACTTCGCGATCATCGAGGCGCTCGCCGACTCCCTCGGTGCGGCCGTCGGTGCGTCGCGTGCCGCGGTGGACGCGGGCTGGTACCCGCACACCAACCAGGTCGGCCAGACCGGCAAGTCGGTCTCTCCGCAGCTGTACATCGCCTCCGGCATCTCGGGTGCGATCCAGCACCGTGCCGGTATGCAGACCTCGAAGACGATCGTGGCGATCAACAAGGACGCCGAGGCCCCGATCTTCGACCTGGTCGACTACGGCGTGGTCGGCGACCTGTTCGACGTCGTCCCGCAGCTGACCGAGGAGATCAAGGCCCGCAAGGGCTGAGCATCCTCACCGGCTGTACGAGGCCTCCGTGACCGCAGACGCGGTCACGGAGGCTTTTCCTCATCCCAGGGTCAGCGACGCCTGTACCGGCAGGTGGTCGCTCGGGAACTGCCCGTCGAGCGAGAAGGAGTTGACCGACGCCCAGTGCGCCCGCACGCCGGGAGTGGCCAGGATCCAGTCGATGCGGTCGCCGTACGGTTTCAGCGGACGGTAGCCGTGGAAGGTGCCGTAGAGCTCGGTGCGCTCCACCGCCGTGTCCCAGGTGTCGACGAGACCGGCACCGAGCATCGTGTCGTAGACGGGGTTCTTGTGGGCCGCTGCGTTGAAGTCGCCGGTCACCACGAGCGGCAGGGAGCGGTCGAGTCGGGAGATGCGGTGGGCGATGAGGCCGGCGGCACGCGCGCGTGCGTACTGGCTCGCGTTGTCCAGGTGGGTGTTGAGGACGTAGAACTCCTGCCCTTCGCGGCGCAGATCGCGGAAGCGGACCCAGGTGACCATGCGGGTGCAGGCACCACCCCAGGTGTTCGAGCCGATCACGTCGGGAGTGTCGGAAAGCCAGAAGTGGTCGTACTCGACCGGGGCGAGCCGCCGCGTGTCGTAGAAGACGGTGACGAACTCGTCGCGGCTGCCGCCCGCGCGTCCCGTGCCGATCCAGGCGTAGTCGGCTCCGAGGTCGGCCGCGATGTCGCGCACCGGGGCGTAGAGGCCCTCCTGGGTGCCGAGGACGTGCGGCCGCTCACGGCGTAACAGTGTGCGCATCACCGGGCGCCGCACGGCCCAGCTGTCGGGTGGTTTGGCGGAGCCCGCGCGGCGCAGGTTGAACGTCATGACCTCCAGGTGACGGTCGTGCCGGTCCGCCGCCGAGGCGTGCTGCAGGGACAGTGCTGTACTGGACAGGGGCAGGGTGACCGCGGCGGCCACGGCGGTCTTGAGGCCCAGACGGCGAGTGACCCGGCTGTGGTGGGACACAGGAGGCTCCTTCTGTGGCGGGTGCCGGACGCGCCGTGCGCCCCGGAGTGTGACAGAGCCGTATGAGATGGGCGTGAACATGGCAAAGGTGGGGAGTGTCCCTCCATGGAAGGGGAGGAGCTCCTGGCGCGCAAGAGGGTGTTGACCTGTAGCGGGAGCCGCCGATAGCTTCATTCTACGGATTGTTGATTCCGTGAAGCGGAAAACAGGAGGGTGCGGGATGGGGCAGGGCCAGCAGGAGAGGGTGACCACGAGCCTCGCGGGCGCCGTCACCGAGGAGGTCAGCGCCTCCCTCGCCCCGGTCGACCGCGAACTGGAGCGCCTGTACCCAGGCGACCCCGGCACGCGCCAGCCCGTCCACACGGTCTACGTCCCCGGTGATGTCTTCGCCGCGGACACGATCCGTTCCTGGGGCGACCAGGCTCTTGCCGCCCTCGACGAACACGCCCCGGACGCCGCTTCGTTGGCCGCCGTCCTCGGTCTGGCGGACGACCTGGCCGGACCCGTGCACGACCGCGTGCGCGCGAAGCTGGAGCGCGAGCCGATCGAGGACCTGCGCGTCGACTTCGAGGACGGCTACGGGCCGCGCCCGGACGCGGAGGAGGACGAGGCGGCCGCCCGCGCGGCCCGGCTCATCGCGGAGGCGTACGCGCAGGGAACGGCCGCCCCCTGCATGGGCATTCGCATGAAGTGCATGGAGGCACCGGTACGGGACCGCGGCATCCGCACGCTCGACATCTTCCTGACGGGACTGGCGGAGGCCGGGGGTCTCCCGGACGGCCTGGTGCTCACACTGCCGAAGGTGACCTACCCGGAGCAGGTCACCGCCATGGTGCGGCTGCTGGAGGAGTTCGAGAAGGCGCGCGGGCTCGAGCCAGGGCGGATCGGCTTCGAGATCCAGATCGAGACCAGCCAGGCCATCCTCGCCGCCGACGGCACCGCGACCGTCGCCCGAATGATCCAGGCCGCCGAGGGCCGCGCCACCGGACTGCACTACGGCACCTTCGACTACAGCGCCTGCCTCGGCGTGTCCGCCGCGTACCAGGCGAGCGACCACCCGGCCGCCGACCATGCCAAGGCGATCATGCAGGTCGCGGCCGCGGGCACCGGCGTACGCCTCTCCGACGGCTCCACGAATGTCCTGCCGATCGGCCCGACCGAGAAGGTCCACGACGCCTGGCGGCTCCACTACGGGCTCACCCGCCGCGCCTTGGCCCGCGCCTACTACCAGGGCTGGGACATGCACCCCGGCCATCTCCCGACCCGGTACGCGGCCGTCTTCGCCTTCTACCGCGAGGGCTTCGAACAGGCCGCGGCCCGGCTGGCCCGCTACGCCAACCGCACCGGCGGCGATGTGATGGACGAGCCGGCGACCGCGAAGGCGCTCAGCGGCTATCTGCTGCGGGGCCTCGACTGCGGTGCCCTCGACATCGCGGAGGTCGCCAGGGCCACCGGGCTGACCCGGGCGGACCTGGAGGGCTTCGCGGCACCGAGGCGGGGGGATCTGACGGCCTCGGCCAAGTGACGGGCCCCGGCGATACGGAGGTCTTCGCGGGCGACGCCTGTCCCGGGGGCGGCGGCAGTCAGGCGCCGATTGTGGGGCTGTCGGTCCGCCCTTCTCGGACGTACCCCTCCAGCCCCGAGGCCATCACCAGCTTCTCCTTGACGAACAGACGCGTGCCCGCCGCGCACAGCTCCCGGTTCAGGCGTGCCCGGGCGCAGAACTCCTCCGGCGTGGCCCCGAACAGTGCACGCAGCCGCGGTGATTCGAGCAGGAGGTCGGTGAGCAGGAGGCGTTCGCCCGGATGCCGGCGCGGAGTTCCGTCGCCGTTGCGCAGCACGCCCACGCGGTTGACGTACGCATACACCCCCGGGAGGAGCTCGCCGGACTCCAGCTCCACCGATACGGCGGAGGAGGGAAGCCAGGCCCGGTGGTACGGCCCCGACGGCACCCCGACGCCCTCGCTGGCGTCGATCACGTCCAGCTGCTCCGCGTCGAGCCAGGTGACGAACAACTCCCTTGCGGTGCCCGGCGCGTGGAACGGCGACGCGGACACGTATCCCAGAAGGCTCACATGCGCCGAAACACCGACGTCGACGCCGGTGACCCGCGCCTTCACCAGGGGAATGGGCGAGGTGATCCCGGACTCGTCCATCTTGTGGCGCAGTTGGCCGGGGCAGGCGTTGGAGCCGACCGCGAGGACCGGGACGCGGTCCTCGTGCACGAGGCGGTCGAGGGGTAACAGGCGGTTGCCGTTCAGGAGTCCGGACTCCTCGGGCCAGGCGCCCGGATAGGCGAGGGGATGGTCGAGCGGTGCCTCGGCCAGGCCCAGAGCCTCCAGGGTGCGGTCGTCCATGGGCTCCTCAGTCGGCGGGCGGCAGTTCGCCCGAGCCGCGGGTGATCAGCCGGGTGGGGAGTTCGATGCGTTCCGGGGTGATCAGCGTGCCGTCGAGCTGGCGGAAGAGGCGCTCGGCGGCCGTGCGCCCGAGCGCGGCGGCGTCCTGGGCGACGACCGTGACAGCGGGCCTGAGGAGGTCGGCGAGCTCGAAGTCGTCGAAGCCGACGAGGGCCACGGGGCGGGGGCGCTCGGCGAGGACACGGACGACGGTGACCGTCACGCGGTTGTTGCCCGCGAATATCGCGGTGACGGGGACGGGACCCGTGAGCATCTGCTCGGCGGCCCGCCGCACCCGCCCGGGATCGGTGACGCCGAGGGACATCCAGGAGTCCTCGACGGGTATGCCGGCGTCCTCCATGGCGGCACGGTAGCCGCGCAGCCGCTCGGCCGCGGTGTGGATGCGGGGCATGTCGCCGATGAAGCCGATCCGGCGGTGGCCGTGCGCGATGAGGTGCGCGACCCCGTCGCGGGCACCCCCGAAGCTGTCGGACAGCACCACGTCGGCGTCGATCTTCCCAGCGGGGCGGTCCACGAACACCGTGGCGACGCCCGCCTTGATCTCGGGCTCCAGATAGCGGTGGTCGTCACCGGCCGGGATGACGACCAGCCCGTCCACGCGGCGCGCGCACAGCGCCAGCACCAGCTCCTGCTCGCGGTCCGGGTCCTCCGCGCTGGAGCCGTTGATCAGCAGGGCGCCGTGGGCCCGGGCGACCTCCTCGACCGCGCGGCTCAACGGCCCGTAGAACGGATCGGCGAGATCCTCCAGGACGAGTCCGATGCTCGCGGTGCGGCCCTTGCGCAATACCCGCGCGCTGTCGTTGCGGCGGAACCCCAGTGCGTCGATGGCCTCTTGGACCCGGCGCTCGGTGTCCGGGGTGACCCCGGGCTCACCATTGACGACGCGTGAGACCGTCTTCAGGCCCACCCCGGCTCGTGCTGCCACGTCCTTCATGGTCGGACGGTTGCCGTAGCGGTTCTCGGGTCGGCGGGCGGTGTCGGGCACGATGCGCTGTCCTGTCCTGTCGTCCACGGGGGGTGCGTCGGTCCATGGGGTTGTATGAGGATGTGGCGTCGAGCATAGAGCCTGGACAACGTTGTCAGATGCGGGAGAGACTGTCCACCGCAATCTCCGGCCTGCGCCTTCCCCCAGGGGCGCCTCCTGCCCGGTCCGGGCCGGACGCCCGGACCCCGCGTCGGCGGCCGCCGAACGTCGGGAACGGTACAACTGAAGCATTGGGAGATCTGACACTGATGCACACCGACCTGGTGGCCGCGCTCGACATCGGCGGCACAAAGATCGCCGGAGCGCTGGTGGACGGCCACGGCCGCATCCTGCTGCGCGCACAGCGCGCGACGCCCGCGCAGGAGGACGGCGACACCGTGATGGGTGCCGTGGAGGACGTCATAGGGGAGCTGACCGCATCCCCCCTCTGGGGCCGGGCGGGTGCGGTCGGCATCGGCAGCGCGGGGCCGGTGGATGCCTCCGCGGGCACGGTGAGCCCGGTCAATGTCCCGGGCTGGCGCGACTATCCGCTGGTCGAGCGGGTCCGGGCGGCGACCGGAGGCCTGCCCGTCGAGCTGATCGGCGACGGCGTGGCCATCACGGCCGCCGAGCACTGGCAGGGCGCGGCCCGTGGCCACGACAACGCGCTGTGCATGGTGGTGTCGACAGGCGTCGGCGGCGGTCTCGTCCTGGGCGGGCGACTGCACCCGGGCCCGACCGGCAACGCGGGCCACATCGGGCACATCAGCGTCGACCTGGACGGCGATCCGTGCCCGTGCGGCTCGCGCGGCTGCGTCGAGCGCATCGCGAGCGGGCCGAACAACGCGCGCCGCGCGCTTGAGGGCGGCTGGCAGCCGGGTCCGGACGGCGACACCTCGGCCGCCGCCGTGGCCGCCGCCGCGCAGGCGGGCGACCCGGTGGCCGTGGCCTCCTTCGAGCGTGCCGCTCAGGCGCTCGCCGCCGGGATCGCCGCGACCGCGACGCTCGTCGAGATCGACATCGCGGTCATCGGCGGGGGAGTGGGCAAGGCCGGTGACGTCCTCTTCACGCCCCTGCGCAAGTCTCTGGCCGACTACGCCACGCTGTCCTTCGTGCAGCGTCTGAAGGTGACGCCCGCGCTGATGGGCACGGACGCGGGCCTGGTTGGCGCGGCGGCGGCCACGTTCACCAAGAGGACGGACACGACGGCGGCGGGGGTGTAGCTCCCGCAGGACGACGGGAGTTGGGGCAGTTCGTCCCCCATGCTCAGCAACTCGGCTTCGCGTCGAGGCGAGCTCTCCGCCGTCGGCCCGGAATTCTGCCCACGATCCTTGTCTTCCTGCTGCTGCAGCGGTACTTCATCGCGAGGCCGACGCCGGGGTTGACGACAGGGCAGGGGGGCTGGGCGGCCCGCCATACGGGCATGGCGGGCCGCCCGGCACATCAGCCGCCGAACGGAGTTCCGCCCGCGAAGTCGGAGTTGAAGGCGGACTCGACACCGCCGAGCACGCCCGAGTCGTTGATGATCAGGCCCAACTCCCGGTTGTGGTTGAGCGAGTTGTCGGAGAAGTTCTCCGACCCTGCGAACACCTTCGCGGTGGCGGTGCCGTTGTCGGCGACGATGGCCTTGGCGTGGATGTACAGACCGGTCTGGCCGTCGTAGGTCACGACCTTGCCTCCGGCGTTCACCACGCTCTGGAAGTTGCTCTGGTAGCTGTCGGGGTTCATGCCGACCACGCGGACCGTCACCCCGCGCTTCTCGGCCGCGACGATCGCGTTGACCAGCGCGGTGTCGCCGAACTCGAGCTGCTCGACGTCGAGCGAGTGCTGTGCGCCGTTGATCAGGGCGAGCAGCCGGTTCTGGGAGTCGGTCGGGGACCAGACCAGGTCGTCGCCGTCGGAGGGGGTGATGGAGGTCTTGGCGTAGTCGGCGTTGAAGACCTGCTCGATCGCTGCGACGTCCGCGGTGTCGCTGTCGAAGACGCCGTAGTCACGGTCGCCGGCGTAGTAGGTGGAGTCGAGGTTGCCGGTCATGATGAGCGACTTGGCGCCGTCGACGGTGATGGTCTTCTGGTGGGTGTAGACGAAGCGGGAGGAGGAGTAGGTGACGCCGACACCGTTCGCCTTCAGGGTGTTGTACGCGGAGCCGTTGACCGAGGTGTGGGCGGCGTCCAGGATCACGCGCACGTTCACGCCGGCCTTCTTGCGGTTCACCAGATCCGTGACGGCGGTGGTGTCACGCAGCTCGTACATGGTCATGTCGATCGACGTCGTGGCCGAGTTGATGAAGTCGTAGACAGCCGTGTGGCTCTGGTCCGGGAAGGTGAGCAGGGAGTAGGTGCCGGCGGCCTGGGCCGTGCCGGTGGCGAACGTGGTGACGGCCGCGGTGGCGCAGGCGGCGATGGTCAGGGCGGCGCGACGCGCAAGCGTGCGGAGCATTCGGATCTCCCGGCGATGACGAGGAGCGCGAAGCCGGCGGACACCCAAGGTGCGGTGGAGTCGCCGGCCGGGACAGGTCGTGCCTTGCGGGAGGGTGGCGTCCGGGAGTGTGGCAGGGCACGGTTTACGCGCATTGCCCCTGAGCGTGACATGCCCATGAACCCTGGGTGCGGCCGATGCCTCCTAGGGTGCGGAGCGTCGATTCCGCCCGTGACCCCAGACCGGTTCCGCAGTTGAACAGGGCATGAAGAAGCGCAGCATGCTCGCCCTCGCCTCCCTCGCCACCGGATTCGTCGTGGCCGCCGTCACCCCCTCCCACGGTGCCGACCACGACACGCTCGGCGATCTGAACGTCAAGGACACCCTCAGCACCGTCGACCACACCATCAGCCAGGACAGCCTCGCCATGGACGAGGACGCCCTGGGGCAGAACGGCTGAGGGGGAGCCGAAGTCGCGGCGCCGGGCCCCGGACAGCAGGGGTACCGGCGCCGCGGCGTGTGGACGGCCGGGGAAGCGGCGTCGCAGTGCTGCCCGGTGACGCCACGCCGGCCCCGGGACGCGCCCTCATCAGCGACGGGTTTCCGTGGCAGGGTGGAGCGGGCAAGCCTCAGGGGGCCAACAGAAGAGGGGGAACCGTGATCGTCTGGATCAACGGTGCGTTCGGTGCGGGGAAGACCACCACCGCACGGGAACTGATCGAGCTGATCCCGAACAGCACGCTCTTCGACCCCGAGGTCATCGGCGGAGCGCTCACGCACCTGCTCCCGCCCAAACGCCTCGCCGAGGTCGGCGACTTCCAGGACCTGCCGATCTGGCGACGGCTCGTGATCGACACCGCCGCCGCGATGCTCGCGGAGCTCGGCGGAGTCCTCGTGGTTCCGATGACCCTGCTGCGCCAGGAGTACCGCGACGAGATCTTCGGCGGCCTCGCCGCCCGCCGCATCCCCGTACGCCATGTCCTGCTCGCCCCGGCCGAAACGATCCTGCGCGAGCGCATAGCCGGCCGGGAGGTCCCGCCCGACCTCCCCGACGGCGAGATGCGGATCCGCCAGTGGTCGTACGACCACATCGAGTCCTACCGCACCGCCCTCGCCGCCTGGCTGACCGCCGACGCGCACCCCGTCGACACCAGCGCCCTCACCCCGTACGAGACCGCCCAGCGGATCGCCGAGGCCGTCCGCACCGGCGACGCCCCCGTCTGCGACATCGTGCAGACCCCCGAGCCGACCGCCGAGACCATCGCCGCCGGTGTGCTCCTCTTCGACGAGCAGGACCGCGTGCTGCTCGTCGACCCCACCTACAAGGCCGGCTGGGAGTTCCCGGGCGGTGTCGTGGAACGCGGAGAGGCGCCCGCCCGCGCAGGTATGCGCGAGGTCGCCGAGGAGACCGGTATCACGCTCGACGAGGTGCCCCGGCTTCTCGTCGTCGACTGGGAGTCGCCCGCACCGCCCGGCTACGGCGGGCTGCGTCTCCTCTTCGACGGCGGCCGTCTCGACAGCGCCGAAGCCGGCCGCCTCCTGCTGCCCGGGCCCGAATTGCGCGACTGGCGGTTCGTCACGGAGGAGGAAGCGGCCGGTCTCCTTCCGCCTGTGCGTTACGAGCGGCTGCGCTGGGCGCTGCGGGCGCGTGAACGTGGCGCGGCGCTCTATCTGGAGGCGGGCGTCCCGGTCGGCTGAGATGGGACGCATGGAATCCCCTGGCGGCAGGCGACACTGACGGCGCGTCCGATGTGGGTGTTGGCCGAATCACTTTGCCTGGCATGTGGAGTTCCGCCTGCAGCAGCAGCAGCAGCAGCGGCAGCGGCAGCGGCGGCGGGGGCGGGGGGCGGGGGCGGGGGCGGCTCCAGCAAGAGCAGCTCGGCCGGGCTCACGTCCTGCACCACTCAGGGAAAGGCCAACACCTGCGCACCAACAACGGCAAGGACTTCCCGCCGCCGCCCGCCAGTGACTCCGCGCAGATCAAGGGCTGTCTGCCGCAGAGCACGGCCGGCTACTACCGGATCAAGTCCCTCACCGCCTCCGACGGCGGAAAGACCGTCACCACGGTGATGAGCAAGCCCTACTCCGACTGGAAGTCGCTGTTCGGGGCGGGCTACCCGCTGTATCCGGCGCACGTCGCCGAGAAGCTCTCCGGCGCCACGGTCGGCGGCGCCGCGCACATGACGGCGGCCACCCACTTCCACGAGGACTGCACGGTGGGGCGGCCGAGTTCGCCGCGCGCATCGGCGCGGAGGTGCTCGCTCACCACCTGGACGCACCCGTCGTCGGGGTGAGCTCCCGGGCCCGCGGCCCGTACTGGAGGACTGGGAGCGGCCGATTCACGCGGAAGCCGAGAAGCTACGGCCATGGGGCGACCGTAGAAAGGGCCCCCGCCCGCGGCGAATTCGAGGGCCCTTTGCTGTCAGCAGAGCGTTCAGCTCGCCGCGTAGTTGCGCAGGAACAGCGCTTCTGCGACCGACAGGCGCTCCAACTCCTGCGGGGACACGCTCTCGTTGACCGCGTGGATCTGCGCCTCCGGCTCGCTCAGGCCTATGAGGAGGATCTCCGCCTGCGGGTAGAGCGACGCGAGGGTGTTGCACAGGGGGATGGAGCCGCCCTGGCCCGCGTACTGCATCTCCTGGCCCGGGTACGCGACCGCCATCGCCTCGGCCATCGCCGCGTACGCCGGGCTGGAGGTGTCCGCACGGAACGCCTGCCCCTGTCCGATCTGCTCCGTCCGCACCCGGGCACTCCACGGCGTGTGCGTCTCCAGATGGGCCTGCAGCAGCTTCGTCGCCTCGGCAGCGTCCACGCCCGGCGGCACCCGCAGGCTCACCAGCGCGCGGGCGCTCGCCTGCACGGACGGGGTCGCGCCCACGACCGGCGGGCAGTCGATACCGAGGACGGTCACAGCCGGACGCGCCCAGATGCGGTCGGCGACCGAGCCGGAGCCGATCAGCTCCACCCCGTCGAGCACCTTGGCGTCCTTGCGGAACTGCTCGTCGTCGTACGCGAGACCGTCCCACCGCGTCTCGGAGGCCAGCCCGTCGACGGTCGTCGACCCGTCCTCGGCCCGCAGCGAGTCCAGTACGCGGATCAGCGCGGCCAGGGCGTCGGGCGCGGCTCCGCCGAACTGTCCGGAGTGCAGGTTGCCTTCGAGCGTGTCGACCTGCACCCGGACGAGAGTCATGCCGCGCAGCGTCGAGGTGACCGTCGGCAGGCCGACACGGAAGTTGCCCGCGTCACCGATGACGATGGTGTCGGCCGCGAGAAGGTCCGGGTTTTCCTCGGCGTACCGCTCCAGACCGCCCGTGCCCTGCTCCTCCGAACCCTCGGCGATCACCTTGACATGCACGGGCACGCCGCCGTTGGCCTTGAGCGCACGCAGCGCGAGCAGGTGCATGATGACGCCGCCCTTGCAGTCGGCGGCCCCGCGCCCGTACCAGCGGCCGTCACGCTCGGTCAGCTCGAAGGGCGGGGTGGTCCAGCCGGCCTCGTCGAGCGGCGGCTGCACATCGTAGTGCGCGTACAGCAGAACCGTCTTCGCACCCTCGGGGCCGGGCAGGTAGCCGTACACCGACTGCGTACCGTCCGGAGTGTCCAGCAGCGCCACGTCCTGGAAGCCCTCGGCGCGCAGCGCATCCGCGACCCACCGCGCGGCGCCTTCGCTCTCGCTCTTCGGGAACTGGTCGAAGTCCGCCACCGACTTGAAGGCCACCAGTTCGGCGAGCTCCTCCTTCGCCCTGGGCATCAGCGAGGCGACGGCCTCGGCGACCGGATTCGACGACATGGGCACGCTCCTTGTGGGTGCGACGTTGTACTGGTGAGTACTTCTGTGTACGTGTGATCGTGCGGGCGTAGGCGCGTACTGGTGTGCAGGGCGCATACGCTGCCGATCCTCCCACAGCGGCCTGCGACGACGCCGCCGTAGGATGCGGGAGACAAATGCGGCAGGCGGCTTGATCGGGAGCAGTAGACCATCGTGAGCAGCGAGAACTCTTCGGCGGACGGCGTGCAGCGGGTGTGGGACGTCGTCGTGGTGGGCGCGGGACCCGCGGGGGCCTCGGCCGCCTACGCGGCGGCGGTCGCGGGACGCAGCGTGCTGTTGCTGGAGAAGGCGGAGCTGCCCCGATACAAAACGTGCGGCGGCGGCATCATCGGCCCCTCGCGCGACGCCCTCCCGCCCGGCTTCGAGCTGCCGCTGCGCGACCGGGTGCACGCGGTCACCTTCTCGCACAACGGCCGCTTCACCCGCACCCGCCGTGCCAAGCACATGCTCTTCGGTCTGATCAACCGGCCCGAGTTCGACCAGCAGCTCGTCGAGCACGCGCAGAAGGCGGGCGCGGAACTGCGCACGGGCGCCACCGTCTCACGGGTGGAGCAGCACGGCTCGGCGGTGCCGGACCGGCGCACGGTGGCCGTCGTCCTGCAGGGCGGCGAGACGCTGCTGGCCCGGGCGGTGGTGGGCGCGGACGGCAGCGCCAGCCGCATAGGAGCACACGTCGGGGTGAAGCTCGACCAGGTCGACCTCGGTCTGGAGGCGGAGATCCCGGTGCCGGAGACCGTCGCCGAGGACTGGAGGGGACGGGTGCTCATCGACTGGGGGCCGATGCCCGGAAGCTACGGCTGGGTGTTCCCGAAGGGGGACACGCTGACGGTCGGCGTGATCTCCGCCCGCGGTGAAGGCGCGGCGACCAAGCGGTACTTGGAGGACCTCGTCGCCCGGCTCGGGCTCTCCGGCTTCGAACCGAGCATCTCGTCCGGGCACTTGACCCGCTGCCGTGCGGACGACTCTCCGCTGTCGCGGGGGCGGGTGCTGGTGTGCGGGGACGCGGCGGGGCTGCTGGAGCCGTGGACCCGCGAGGGGATCTCGTTCGCGCTGCGGTCGGGGCGGCTCGCGGGGGAGTGGGCGGTGCGCATCGCGGAGGCGCACGACGCGGTGGACACGCGCAGGCAGGCACTGAACTACGCGTTTGCGATCAAGGCCGGACTGGGCGTCGAGATGAGCGTCGGCAAGCGGCTGTTGACGGCGTTCGAGCGCCGGCCCGGTCTCTTCCACGCGGCACTGACCGGCTTCCGGCCCGCTTGGAACGCGTTCAAGGAGATCACACAGGGGTCCACGTCCCTGGGGGAGATCGTCCGCAACCGTCCGATCGCCCAGCGCGCCCTGACCGCGCTGGACCGCGGGCCCGTGGGTGACGGCGTCAGTTCTTGACCGTGATCTGGAAGACCGGGTGGTCGGGGGCGATACGACGAAGCTCCTCGTCCGGGGAGTCGGGGCCGACACCGTTGAAGAAGACCCCGACCTCGGCCTTCCAGCGCTTGAGGTAGGCGCGCAGGAGCGGAACCTTGTCGTCGTCGGCGACCTCGGTCGCGGTGAACACGTCCACGTTCTTGCCCAGACGCAACTCGCCCCCGCCGGCCGCGCGCATGTTGTGCGTCCACTGGACGTGGCCGCGGGGGGCGACCAGGTACTGCTGTCCGTCCACGGTGAGCAGGTTCACGGGGGTGGTCCGCCACTCGCCGCTCTTTCGGCCGCGGACCGCCAGGACGCGGGAGCCCCAGATGCTGAGGCCGCGGCGGGTCATCCAGGCCACGGCGCGGTTGAAGACGTTGACGGTGAACCAGCCGGGCTTCTGAACGTGGGTGGACATGACGTCGGTCCTCCTGGAGGTGGAAAGTGTGAGCGGTGCTCTCGCTTGAGATGAGTATGGGTGTGATCGGCGACCCAAAGCAAGAGCAGTGCTCTCGATAGTGTGCGGTGCTCTCGAATTTGAGCGCCGCTTTGCAGTGGAGGGCGCCGTTCCGTGACGTGAAGCGCTCGCCTCTGCCACGTGGTCGCCCAATGGCCGAAGAGCGTTACTCCATCTACAGAGCACTGCTCTGCTTTGTGTGCACTGCTCCGACTTCGTGCCACACTGCCTCCATGAGCACAGCACGAGGGGCCCGCGCCCGCGCCCGGATCGAAGTCACCGCCGCCATCAAGGACGAGGCGCGCAGACAGCTCGCCGCGGAAGGCGCCGCCAGGCTTTCGCTGCGTGCCGTGGCCCGCGAGCTCGGCATGGTCTCCTCTGCGCTCTACCGCTACTTCCCCAGCCGCGACGACCTGCTCACCGCGCTCATCATCGACGCCTACAACTCCCTCGGCGAGACGGCCGAGGCCGCCCATGCCAAGGTCGGTGACGTCGCCCCCGCACAGCGCTGGGTCGCCGTGTGCGAGGCCGTGCGCGGTTGGGCGCTCTCGCATCCGCACGAGTACGCGCTGATCTACGGCTCGCCCGTGCCCGGGTACTCCGCGCCCGAGACGACGATTCCCGCCGCCGCCCGCGTGGGCGTTCTGCTGATCGACATCGTGCGCGACGCGTATCGGCAGCGCGGCGTGGCCCGCACCCCGCTGCCCGACGACCTCGGGCCCGAGGCGCGGCGCATGACCGCCGAGCTGGCGCCCGACCTCCCGCCGGAGGTGGTCGCGGCCCTGGTCGCCGCCTGGGCGCAGCTGTACGGACTGGTCGGGTTCGAGTTGTTCGGGCAGTTCAACAAGGTCGTGGAGGACCGCGAGGCGTTCTTCCGGCACTCCGCGGCCCAACTCGCCCATGGCGTGGGGCTGGTGTTCCCGTAGCGGGCCATCCGCTGGAGCCGCGCCCTACGCTTCTCGTCGTGGGTCACGGCGCTGCCGTGGGCGACTCCGCCGGGGCGAGCTCGTGGCCCCGGGCGGGCACATCCTCGGCGCAGTGGTCGATGGGCGCCACACCGAGCTTCCGCAACGGGTCGTGGTGGCGCGGACGCCGTGCCGATCACCCGCAGTCGTAGCCCGGCCGAGGCCTACGACCTGACGATGAAGCGGTGAGCATGCGGACAGGCGTACTTCCGGGGGAGTACGTCTGATCACCTCGCACGGCTGACGTCGTCCATGGCCCGGGACGTCTAGCGTGAACCTCATGGAGGAGCAGCGCACAGACGTCCCGTGGCGGTGGCACGGACCGCCGTGGATGCGCCGCTGGGACGACGAGCCCCGCGGCTCCCGCCTGCCCTGGCGCTCCACCGTGCTGATCACCGCCTTCGTGATCATGGGTTCGCACTTCTCCGCCCGCAGCCAGCAGGCCGACCGCGTACACCTCGGCGTCCTCGCCTACGCGCTGCTGATCGTGGCCTCGGGAGCGCTCCTGTGGCGCCAGAGGCACCCCGTGCCCGTCGCGTTCGTGACCGCCGCGGCCGCCATGGTCTATCTGGGCGCCGGATATCCGTACGGCCCGGTCTTCTTCACGGTTGCCGTGGGCTGCTTCAGCGCGCTCGTCGCCGGACGCCGCAAGGCTGCGTTGACGGCCGTCGGGCTGTTCTGGGCCGGGCACGTCCTGGTGACGCACTGGCTGTACCGATGGCTGCCGCCGCCCGGGGACTCGGCCGCGTCCTGGGCGCAGGAGCTGATCATCGCCACCTGGGTGGTGGCGATCGTCGCGCTGGCAGAACTGGCGCGCGTCAGGCGCGAACAGTGGGCGCGCGAGCGGGCCGAACGGGCGCAGGCCGCGCGGCGGCGCGCCGACGAGGAGCGGTTGCGCATTGCCCGCGAACTCCATGACGTGCTCGCCCACAGCATCTCCGTGATCAATGTCCAGGCAGGCGTGGGCCTCGCGCTCCTGGACTCCGACCCGGAGCAGGCGCGCACGGCCCTCACCACCATCAAGGCCGCCAGCAAGGAGGCGCTCGGAGAGGTGCGCCAGGTGCTCGACACGCTCCGCGCGCCCGGTGACGCGCCGCGCGCTCCCGCGCCCGGGCTCGACCGGCTGCCGGAACTCGTCGAGCAGGCCGCGAGCGCCGGGCTGACGGTCACCGTCCAAGGAGAGTCGCCGAAGCTCGCGCCGGGCACCGACCTCGCGGCGTTCCGCATAGTCCAGGAGGCACTCACCAACGTCGTGCGGCACTCGGGTTCGCGGCACGCGCGCGTGCACGTCGACAGCGCCGAGGGGGTTCTGCGCCTGCGTGTCGACGACGACGGGCCCGCGACCGGCGCCGACGCGGGCGGCAGCGGCAACGGCCTTGCCGGAATGCGGGAGCGGGCCGCGGCGCTCGGTGGCACGATCGAGGCGGGCCCGCGTGCCGACGGCGGTTTCCGGGTGCTTGCCGTGCTGCCGCTGAAGGCGTCGTCCGAGGGACCCGTCAAGCGCAAGGAGGACCGGTGATCCGTGTACTGCTCGCCGACGACCAGTCATTGGTCAGGGCAGGGTTCAAGGCCCTGCTCGACGCCCAGCCGGACATCGAGGTGGCCGGGGAGGCCGCCGACGGCGAGGAGGCCCTGCGCAAGGTGCGGGAACTGCGGCCCGACGTCGTGCTGATGGACATCCGCATGCCGCTGGTCGACGGGCTCGCGGCGACCCGCCGTATCACCGAGGACCTGGGCCTGGACGGCGTGAAGGTGGTCATGCTCACCACCTTCGAACTCGACGAGTACGTCTTCGAAGCGATCCGCTCCGGTGCCTCGGGCTTCCTCGTCAAGGACACCGAGCCGGACGAACTCCTGCGCGCGGTCCGGGCCGTGGTCGAGGGCGACGCATTGCTCTCGCCGAGTGTGACCCGGCGGCTGATCTCGGAGTTCGCGGCCCGCTCGAAGGAGCCCGCGGTCGCCGCGTCGCTCGCCGAACTCACGGAGCGGGAACGGGAGGTGATGGCACTGGTGGGCATCGGCCTGTCCAACGACGAGATCGCCCGCCGCCTCGTCGTCAGCCCGCTCACGGCGAAGACCCACGTCAGCCGCACCATGGTCAAGCTGGGCGCCCGTGACCGGGCCCAGCTGGTCGTGCTGGCCTACGAGTCGGGGCTGGTACGGCCGGGCTGGCTGGGCTGAGGCCCGGCGCCGCGCCGGAAGCGGACCAGCACGCCGACCACGCGTGCCACGAAGAGCAAGGAGGCCATGGTGGCCCCCGCGACGACGACCGTACGGCGCGCTCCACCCGACAGGTCGAAGGCGAAGGCCGGTCCCGCCACGGCTCCGAACACCAGCGCCGCCGCGAACACCGCGCTGCACAGGGCATACCCGATCTCGATGGTGATCGCGTCTCGATCGGCCTGAGTACGCCGTGTCCGCCCCCTGAGCGAACGTTCCCCCTGGTCCTTCATGCACCGAGTCAAACAGCCGTGGGGGGGGGGGGGGCGGGGGCGTCCGGCGACGAGCCGGCCGGCGCGGGGGGACGGGTCGGGGGTGCCGGGCGCCACCCGCGCGGGGGGAACCCAGGTCGAGGGGGTCTCGATGGGTTCCGGGG
>NZ_JBEOZU010000075.1:0-50557 GCF_040298185.1 Streptomyces sp. NPDC001634
GACACCAGCGACGCCGCCGCGCCGGCCAGCCCGGCCACCGGCACGACCCCCAGGACGGCGGCCCTCCCGACCGCCGGCACCCCGGAAACGGCCTGGACGCCGGTCACCTCGCCGGCCACGCCGTACGCCAGCGGGTGCGCGTCGGCAACGGCGCCGTACGCCGGCGTGGACGCGTTGCCCGCCGCGTGCTGGGCGAGCGGCTGGACATCCGCCACGACCCCGTACGCCAGGTCGCTCGCGTTGCCGACGGCGTGCCCCGCGACCGGCTGCACGCCGTCGACGACCGTCCCGGCGACCGGCGGGAGGACGGCGGCGGCCGTCTCGGCGACGACCGGCGTGACGGTGCCGGGCACGCTGCCGACCGTGCCGACGACCTGCTGCTTCACGCCCCTGACAACGCCCGTGATGTGGCCCGGCACCGCTGCGACACTGGCGTCGGCGGCGTCCGTCACCTCACCGGCCTTCCCCTGCGCGGTGGCGACCGCACCGGCGGCCCGGCCCTGTGCCCCCGCGAGGTCCTGCTGCGCGGCGCCCTGTGCACCCGCCGCGGTGCGGCCGGCGCCCGCGACCGTGCTCTGCACCTTCGTACGGACCATGCCGTCGAGGCCCTGCGCCTTGGTGCGCGCGGCGTTCTGCACGCCCTGGAGCTTGGTCTGTGCGGCCGCGAGCGCCTGTTCCAGCTCGGGGGCGAAGGCCGACAGGGGGCCGAAGAGGTAGTCGATCTCCTGCTGCGGGTTGGCCGCGTCGGAGACGGCTGCCGTGGCCGCGCCCTTGGCATGATCCGCGACCGGGGCGGCCTTGGACGCGACGGTGTGTGCGGCGCCCTTCACCTGCGACAGGTGCGAGACGCGCACCTTGGCGTCCACGTACTGGCGGGCCTGGTCGGTGGAGGGCACCGCCTTCTTCACCTGGGTCCCGGCCTTGGCCTCGGCGGCGGCCGGGGTGCTCGTGGCGCCCGTGACGGTGGACTGTGCCTCGGCGGCGGTGTCCGTCACCGTCGAGGCCGCGTCGTTCACGGCCGTGCCGTGGGTGACACCGGAGACGGTGCCCTGCACGCCGGCGACGACGCCGTCGACGGTGCCGGCGACCGCGCCGACCGTGTCCGGGACGCCGATGCCGACGTCGGGCGTGGACATGGTGGAGGCCGGCAGCTCGTCCGCGCTGGCGATGGTCGAGCCGAGCGCCCATGCGCCGGTGACACCGGCGGCTATGACGATGGAGCGGCGGATGTTCTTGTTCATGCGTGCGTCAGATCCTTCGGGATTCCGGGAGTTCGGGACGTACCGGTGCCGGGGCCTGTCGCGGTGTTGGCCGGTGTCGGTGTGGGGCCGACGGATCCATGGGCGGTCCGGGGGTGGGACCGGCGGCCACGGATGCGGTCCGGCAGCGACGGCTCGGGGTCCGGTGGCTTTCCGTCCGGGGGTCGGAGGGGTGTCCGGACGGCGGGCAGACCTGTTCCGCCCCCGCGCGGCAGGTCTCGCGGGGAGGAGGTGCTGCCCTAGCCGGGGAACTCGGGGATGTCCCGGTGCCGGTCCCGGGTCCCGTCCACGGTGACGACCGCGGTGGCGCCGGGCACGAGCCGCAGCGGCGCCCGGTGGTTCGACGCGACGGCATGCCCGTCGCCGTGCCCCGGCGAACCGCCGTCGGTGGCAGGCTGCCCGCCGAACACGCCGGTCGGGTCACCGTCCGGCGCCTCATGCCGGGGCGGCTGCGCGGTCGGTACGAGGTGGGAGGCGCGGTGCGCGTACTCCTCCGCCGTCGCCCCGGCCGCCCCGGTGAGCAGCGGCCCGTAGGCAGCGGTCTCCCGCTGTTCCACCGTGCCCTGTCGTTCGGTCCCGGCGCCCGGCTGCTGCGGCGCCGACGGTGCGGGCACGGTGTGCACCGGGGACGTCGGCAGGCCGGGAAGCCCCGGCACACCGGCAAGCCCCGGGAGGCAGGGCAGGGACGGCAGCGACGGCCACTGCGCCGACGGATCCGCAAGGCCCTCGGTCACCGTCTGCACCAGACCCCCGATGGGCCGGTCGACCCTTTCGCCGACCGGCCGTACGAGACCGTCGGCGACGGGGCGCACGACCTTGCGGACGGTGTCGGAGAGGGCGGGGACCGTCCCGGTCACGGAGGTGACGGGGGCAGCAGGGGCCGCGGGGGCGCCGAGGGCCCCGGAAAGGGCCGCGGCGTGTCGGCCGGAGGACGGCGCAGGGAGCTTGCGGTGAGCCGGAGGCCCGACGGGAGCCGACGGGCGCACCCCGTGTGCCGTGGCTTGGGGTGCAGCACTCTGCAAGGCCTGCCCGGCCGCGCTGCTGACGGTCCCTTCGATGCGGTGAACCGCTTCCCCCACCGGCCGCACGGCACCGGCCGTGGCGCCGGGAGCGGCCGGGGCCGTCGAGGCCGCGGGCGTTCCGTCCGCCGCCTGTGCCTGTTCCCCGCAGAGGAGCCCCAGCGCGAACAATCCGCCCACCAGCAGTGCCAGATGCAGCGCACGCCGCCCGGCCGCCGTACGCATCGCGCGCAGTGCGGCACCCGTGAAGGGCAGTGCGGCTGGCAGGGTCAAGACGGGGAGAGCCTCCGTGCGGCGGAACTGAGAGGTGCGGGGCGGACACGGCGCACCGTCGATGGCGAAGCGCCGTCGATCCTCGCACGGAACGCCCGAGGTTGCGCAAGCCCCCTGTTACCGATGGGTAGTCATATCCGGTTTCCTCACTGCATTCCGCAGTGTCCGTTTTGGCGAGGAGCCGGGAGGGCCCCCGCCACCGGCATCACACCGTCTCCGGTATCGGCAGCGGCCGTTTCTCGATCGCCGCCGCCATCACCTCCGGGAACAGGTCGGGTGTGCAGGCGAACGCCGGTGCGCCCAGCGCCGCGAGCGCCGCCGCGTGTTCGCGCTCGTACGCGGGCGCCCCTTCGTCGGACAGTGCGAGCAGCGCCACGAACTGCACCCCTGAAGCCTTCATCACCGCCACCCGTTTGAGCATCTCGTCCCGGATCCCCCCTTCGTACAGGTCGCTGATGAGCACCACGACCGTCTCCGTGGGCCGCGTGATCTGCGACTGGCAGTACGCCAGTGCCCTGTTGATGTCCGTACCGCCGCCGAGCTGGGTGCCGAAGAGGACGTCGACCGGGTCGTCGAGCTGATCGGTGAGGTCCACGACGGCCGTGTCGAACACGACGAGCCGGGTGGCGATGGACCGCATGGACGCGAGGACCGCCCCGAACACGGACGCGTACACCACCGACGCCGCCATCGACCCCGACTGGTCGATGCAGAGGACCACTTCCTTCTTCACCGACTGGGACGCCCGCCCGTACCCGATCAGCCGCTCCGGCACGATCGTGCGGTACTCCGGCAGGTAGTGCTTGAGGTTGGCCGCGATCGTGCGGTTCCAGTCGATGTCGTGGTGACGGGGCCGGCTGACACGGGCGCTGCGGTCGAGGGCACCGGTGAGCGTGGCCCTGGTGCGGGTGGCGAGCCGGTTCTCCAGGTCCTCGACTACCTTGCGCACCACCGCCCGTGCCGTCTCCTTGGTGGTCTCCGGCATCGCCTTGTTCAGCGAGAGCAGCGTGCCCACCAGGTGCACATCCGCCTCGACGGCCTCCAGCATCTCCGGTTCGAGGAGGAGCGTGGACAGCCCGAGCCGGTCGATGGCGTCGCGCTGCATGACCTGGACGACGGACGAGGGGAAGTACGTCCGGATGTCCCCGAGCCAGCGGGCGACGGACGGCGCGGACGCCCCGAGCCCCGCCGAACGGTCCCGCCCCTGCTGGGGTTTGTCCCCCTTCCCGTACAGCGCGGTCAGCGCCCCGTCCATCGCCGCGTCCTGCCCGGTGAGCCCGTACCCTGTGCCGTCCGCCGTGTCTCCCCCGAGCACGAGCCGCCATCGCCGCAACCGCTCATCGGCTCCCGTCGTCCGGCCGTCCGAGGGCCTGGTGTCCCCGCGGTCGTTCGTGTGTGTGCTCATTGGGCCACCCCCACAAGGTCGTTGACTTCGCTGCTGTCGGATTCGTCCAGGCCGAGCAGCAGTCGCAGCACCGGGACCACCGCGTCCGCCCGCCCGGCGTCGAGGTCGGACGCGAACCCCGGCATGCCGGCACCGGCGGGCACCGCGCTCCCCCGCGCGCCCGGCCCGCGTCGCACCAGCTCGCCGAGCGTGCGCCGCACCCCCGGTTCGTACGCCGAGAACGTGCGCCGCAGCAGCGGCAGTACATCGGTGAACGCCTCCGCCGGTACCCCGGTCAGCCATGCGTCCACCAGGCCGAGCAGCCGCTCGTCGTGCACGAGCAGCATCCCGCCGCCGGAGCCGCCCCCGACGAACCCCTCGATCCATGCGGCCGCGTCCGCGGGAGCCGTTCCCGGCGACAGCACGAGTCCCATGAGCCGCGCGGCCTCGTCCTGAGTCAACTCGCCCTCGTCCAGGAGCAGTCGCACGGCACGCCCGCGGATGACCCCGGGAACGGTGTCCCGCCCGGACAGCACCCGCAGGACGGAACGCCACCTCCCGCGCAGGTCCCCCTCGGCCGCTCCTGTCCCTTCGCCGAGCAGCCCCACCGCCCCGTGCACCGCGTCCACATGGCGCCGCATCGCCTCGGCCGCCTCCGCGTCGAGCGACGCGCACGCCGGTGGCAGCCCGACGAACACACGCTCGGCGAGGCCCGCCGCGACACCCGCCAGGGCCCGGGTGTCCGTGGCGCGCACGTCTCCATAGCGCAGGGAGCGGACCAGGGCGGGCAGGGCCTGGGCAAGATGGCCGACGTCAGCGTCGAGGGCCGCGCGGTCGGCGAGGACCCGCATCACCGCGGGCAGCGCGTCCGGCAACTCGGCCAGCAGACACCGCTCGGCGAGCGCCGTGACATCGGCGAGCGTCTGCGCGGCGATCGCGTCCGCCTCGGCCCTGGCGGTCGCGGCGGCGAGCACGGTCGTCCCCCACACCCCGGCTTCGGCGACCCGCACCGCGAGCTCCGGCTCCCAGCGCAGCCGCCACGTCTCCCGGAACGTCCCCGTGCTGCCGCGCGATGCCGCCGGCTCGCCCCAGCCGATGCCGAGGATCCGCAGCCGGTGGAGCAACCGGCTGCGCTCGGCGTCGGCGTCCTTGCGCAGGTCCAGATCCAGCTCCCGCTCCAGCGGCTCAGGTTTGAGCCGCAGCCGCTTCTGGAGCCGGGCGAGGTCGCGCTGGAGGGGGACGGCGGGGGCCGAGGCCGGCACCTCCCCGAGGACATCCCCCACCACGAGCCGGTCGTGGACCAGTGCCAGCGGCACGTCCGAGCCCTCACACATCACCGCCCGCACCGCGTCGGTCGTCTCGGCCAGCCCCGGCAGCGGGCGCCCGCGCATCGCCGCGAGCGTCTCCGCGAGCCGCACCGCCTCGATGACGTGTGCGGACGACACGATCCGGTCCTCCTCACGGAGCAGCCCGGCCACCTTGGTCAGCCACCGCTCGACGGGCCGGTCGGGGGCGCCGAACAGATGGCCGTACCAGCCGGGCGAGTCGATCCCCGCGCCGTAACCGCTGGCCCGGGACAGCCTGCGGTGGGTCCAGGGCACCCAGGTCATGTCCGTCTTCACCTTGGGCAGCCCCTTCAGCAGGGCGCGGTCGGCGGCGACGGAGGTCCTCTGCCGCAGCGCCGGCACATGCCAGGCCCCGCACACCACGGCCACGTCGTCGCCGAACTCCCGCTGGACCGCGCGCACTTGGAGCCGCATGTACGCCTCCCGCACGAGGTCCCGCTCGTGTCCCCCGGTGCCGTATGTCTCCCGCAGCGCCGCCATGGCCTCCCCGAGCACGGCGAACGGCGCGAGCGCGTCGCCCTTCCCCACGCCCCGGTGCTCGACGACGTCCTCCCACCACCGCTCCGGATCGTCGTACCCGGCGGCCTCGGCGAGTACGGCGAGGGGGTCGACGCGGATGATGTCCTGGGTGGCGGGCGTGGACGCGTCCGCTTTCTCCTGCTCGCCCTTCCCCGCCTTCTCCTGCTCGCCCTTCCCCTCTTTCTCCTGCTCGCGCTCCCCCGCTTTCTTCTGCTCGTCCTCCTCGTCGCCCGGCAACGCCGTCGGCTCCTCCTTGTCCCACGCCAACGTGTGCGTGGCCGGCAGATCGATGAACCGAGCCGGAACGCCCTGCTCCAGGGCCCAGCGGATCGCCACCCACTCCGGGGAGAACTCGGCCAGCGGCCAGAACGCCGACCGTCCGGGCTCGTCCACCGCGTGCGCGAGCAGCGCCACCGGCGGCCGCATCTCCTCGTCCGCCGCGAGCGGGATCAGGGCGTCCGCCTCCGGGGGCCCCTCGATCAGCACGGCCCGCGGTCGCGCCGCCTCCAGCGCGGCCCGCACGGCCCGCGCGGACCCCGGCCCGTGATGCCGCACCCCGAGCAGCAGCGGGCCCTCGCCGGCCGGAGCGCCCGGCGGCCTGTCCATGCCCGTCACACGATCCCCCTCTCCGCCGGACCGCTCGCCCCGTTCAGGAAGTTCCACGTGGAGTCGGAGTCGGAGTCGTTCATGCGCTCACCTCCCGGCACGCGCGGTAGAAGTCCGTCCAGCCGTCGCGCTCGCGGACCACGGCCTCCAGGTACTCCTGCCAGACGACGCGGTCGGCCGCCGGGTCGCGGACGACGGCGCCGAGGATGCCCGCGGCGACATCGCTCGCGCGCAATACGCCGTCGCCGAAGTGGGCTGCAAGCGCGAGCCCGTTGGTGACGACGGAGATCGCCTCCGCGGTGGACAGCGTGCCGCTGGGCGACTTCAGCTTCGTACGGCCGTCCGCCGTGACGCCGCTGCGCAGTTCGCTGAAGACCGTGACGACACGGCGGATCTCGTCGATGCCGTCGGGCACGGTGGGCAGATCAAGCGAGCGGCCGATCTGGTCGACCCGGCGGGAGACGATCTCGACCTCTGCGTCGGCGCTCTCCGGGAGCGGCAGCACCACCGTGTTGAAACGGCGGCGCAGCGCACTCGACAGGTCGTTGACCCCGCGGTCGCGGTCGTTGGCCGTCGCAATCAGGTTGAAGCCGCGGACGGCCTGCGCCTCCTGCCCCAGCTCTGGTATCGGCAGGGTCTTCTCCGACAGGATCGTGATCAGTGTGTCCTGTACATCTGCCGGGATACGCGTCAGTTCCTCGACGCGCGCGATCATCCCATCGGCCATGGCCCGCATGACGGGGCTGGGCACCAGTGCGTCGCGGCTGGGGCCGTGCGCGAGCAGTTGCGCGTAGTTCCAGCCGTAGCGGATCGCCTCCTCCGGGGTGCCGGCGGTGCCCTGTACGAGCAGGGTCGAGTCGCCGCTGATGGCCGCCGCCAGATGCTCGGACACCCAGGTCTTCGCCGTGCCGGGCACACCCAGCAGGAGCAGGGCGCGGTCGGTGGCCAGTGTGGTGACGGCGACCTCGACGATGCGGCGCGGGCCCACGTACTTCGGGGTGATCACCGTGCCGTCCGGCAGCGTGCCGCCCAGCAGATATGTGGCCACGGCCCACGGCGACAGCTTCCAGCGGGCCGGGCGGGGCCGGTCGTCCTGCGCGCCCAGCGCGGCGAGTTCGGCCGCGAAGGCGTCCTCGGCGTGCGGTCGCAGCGCCTCGGCCCCCGCTCCCCCTCCCCCGCCCCCGTTCGCGGGCGCGGACTCGCTCGGGCTCGGTTCCACGGACTTCGGATCTACGGACACAGACATGGCCTCTTCCCCCTCCAGCTCGGCCGGTTCGGATCTGTCACCAACCGTGCACCACGCCACTGACAATGCGTTGTGACCTGCACAAACGCTCTCGCAGCGGTCGATTGTCAGTGCCGGGACCTACCGTCGACGACATGACTGAGCAGGGGGTGCGCTGGACTGCGGACCAGGTGCTGGCACTTGCGCCTGACGCCGCGTCACGCAAAGCGGGAAGCAAACTCGGCGCGGCCGGGCCGTGGTCGGAGGCGGGCAGTTCTGACGAGGGGACGGTGTGGGGGCTGTGCAAGGGCAGCGGCAGCAAGCCGTATCAGACGGTCATCGACATCGCGGACGCGGCGGGGCCGGCGTACAGGTGCAGTTGCCCGAGCCGCAAGTTCCCGTGCAAGCACGCGCTGGGACTGCTGCTGCTCTGGGCGGGCGGGGACGGCTCGGTGCCGCCGGGTCGGGCGCCGGACTGGGCCGAGCAGTGGATCAAGGGGCGCCGAGAGCGCGCGCAGGAGAAGCGGACGCCGGGCGGATCGCACACCGCCGGGTCCGCTGATCCGGAGGGGGCCCGGCGCAGGGCGGAGCGCCGGGCCGAGCGGATCACGGCGGGGGCGACGGAGCTGGAGCAGCGGCTGACCGACCTGCTGCGCGGCGGCCTGGCCTCGGCCGAACAGGAGGGGTACGGGCTGTGGGAGGAGACGGCGGCTCGCATGGTCGACGCGCAGGCTCCGGGACTGGCCGCGCGGGTGCGGGAGTTGGGGGCGGTCCCCGCGTCCGGACCGGGCTGGCCGGTGCGTCTGCTGGAGGAGAGCGCGCTGCTGCATCTGCTCGACCAGGGCTGGCTGCGCCGCGAGCGGCTGCCGGAGGGGCTGGCGGCGACGGTCCGTTCGCGGGTCGGCCTGCCGGGCTCGCCCGACGGGCCACCGGTCCGCGACCGCTGGCTGGTCCTGGCGCAGTACGACACCTCGGACAGCCGGCTCACCACGCGCCGGATCTGGCTGTACGGGGCGGAGTCCGACCGCACCGTGCTGCTGGTGTCGTACGCGCCGCCCGGGCGCGCACCGGAGCTGGCGCTGCCGGTGGGCCTGGCCTTCGAGGCGGAGGTGTCCGCGTATCCGGGGGCTGGGCAGCTGCGGGCCGCGCTCGGCGAGCAGTTCACGCCTCCCGCGCCGGCAGCGGTACGACCGCCGGGTGTGACCACACCACAGGCGGCGGCGCGCTACGGGGAGGCGCTGCGGGCCGACCCGTGGCTGGAGTCCTTCCCGGTGACGCTGAGCCGGGTCATACCAACTCCGGTCGAGGACTCCTGGCAGCTGGCGGACGCGGACGCGGGCACGGCCCTGCCACTCACGCCGCCGGCGGGCACCCGCCCCGGCCTGTGGCGCCTGGTCGCCCTCTCCGGCGGCGCCCCGGTCACGGTCTTCGGAGAGTGCGGCCACCGCGGCTTCACTCCGCTCACCGCCTGGCCGGAGGGCTCGGGAGAGGCGGTCCCGCTGTGCTGACGACACCCCCGAGCAGCTCCGCACCGACCTGGAAGGGACTGACATGAGTGCGACGCCCGCCCCGCCGGACACACCCTCCGCCGTGCCCTGGGAGGAGCTCGTGACCGTGGCCCTGCTGGGCACCGACCGGCGGACGCCGCCCTGGCTGCCGCCCGGCCGACAGGCGCCGACGGCGCTGCTGGACCTGGCCGCCGTGGAGACCGTGCGCCGCAGAGCCGGACTGCGCCCCTCACCGGCGGGGGCCCGGCCGGAACCCGCGGCGGCGGACCCACGCCCACTGCTGCCGCCCGCGGCGGCCCGCAGACTGGCCATGCTGCTGTCCGACCGCCCCGGCACGGGCGCCGGTGGCCGCCGGGGGGCGGCCCCGGACCTCATGGAGCTGCTGCCGCAGTGGCTGGCCCTGGCCAACGAACGCGGCTTCGCGCCGCCACCGGAAGCGCTGCCAGCGCTCCTGGACGCCGCCCGCGGCCGTACGGATCTGCGGCCGGCGGCGCTGGCCTTCGCCGGCCCGCGCGCCCTGTGGCTGGCCCGGCTGAACCCGGACTGGCGCTTCGCGCTGCGCTCCGCGCCCGGCGGCGGCTCCGAGCTGCCGCTCCCGGAGGAGACGGACCGCATCCAACGCCTGTGGCAGGAAGGTCTGTTCGCGGAACGGGTGGCCCTGCTCACCGCGCTCCGCGCACGACAGCCTGCCGTCGCCCGCGAACTGCTGGCCACCACCTGGGCGACGGAGCGGGCGGAGGACCGTCTGATGTTCCTCGACTCGCTCCGCACAGGGCTGGAGCCGGCGGACGAGCCGTTCCTGGAGCAGGCTCTCTCCGACCGGAGCCGCAATGTGCGGGCGACGGCGGCGGAATTGCTGTCGGCGCTGCCGGGTTCGGCGTTGGCCGGCCGGATGGCGGTGCGGGCGGCGGCCTGTGTGGCGGTCGACTTCACACAGGGGGGTCCGGCCCTCGTGGTCGAGGCGCCGCATGAGTGCGACCCGGGCATGGAGCGCGACGGGGTGGTGCCGAACCCTCCGGCCGGGCGCGGCGAACGGTCCTGGTGGCTGGGCCAGCTGGTGGAGGCGGCACCGCTCGGCTCATGGCAGGCCCGGCTCGGGGGGCGTACGCCCGAGGAGATCGTCGCGCTGCCGGTGGCGGACGACTGGCGGGGCGAGTTGCACGGGGCATGGTGCCGGGCGGCGGTACGGCAGCGGGACCCCGGCTGGTCCCGGGCCCTGCTCGGACCGCCCTCGGCGCCGGAGGCCGGGGGGCCGGGGGCGGTGTCCCTGGCCGAGCGGGCCAAGCTGCTGTCGACGCTGGGCGCTGAGGAACGGGCCGACTGGGTCGCGGGGTTCATCGCCAGGCACGGACTGTCGGAGGCGTTCCAGCTTCTCGGGGTGTGCGCGGTCCCGTGGGCGGCTCCACTGGGACGGGCGGTCGTGGACGCGCTCAACATCGCCCGGGACGCGGGAAGTTACCCGTGGAGCTTCAGCGGGGTGATGGGCCTGGCGGAACGCTGCCTCGATCCCGCGGAGGCAAGCCGCCTCGACACGCTGACGGCAATACCCGACGAGACCGAGGACTCTTCGCCGGGGGCTGGCAGTTACTGGGCGGAGGCGTTCCAGCGTCTGACGACGACGCTGCGCCTGCGCGCGACGATGCGAGAGGAAATGGGGGAGCCGTGAGGCGGGTGCGGGCAGGCCGCAGGGGACCAGGGGCCGGGGGCTTGTTCCGCCCCCGCCGCCCCTGCCCTCCCGCCCCGGGGCTGTGCCCCGGGTCCCCCGGCAGCGGCTCTACGCCTCTGCCGGCTGCCGTACGTTCGCCCGTACCCAGTCCACGATCGCCGCGGTCGTGGCGCCGGGCGTGAAGATCTCCGCGACGCCCTTCTCCTTCAGCGGGGGAATGTCCGCCTCGGGGATGATCCCGCCGCCGAAGACCAGGATGTCCTCCGCGTCCCGCTGCTTCAGCAGATCGATCACCGCGGCGAACAGCGTGTTGTGCGCGCCGGACAGGATCGACAGTCCGATCGCGCCGGCGTCCTCCTGGATCGCCGTGTCGACGATCTGCTCGGGCGTCTGGTGGAGGCCGGTGTAGATGACCTCCATACCCGCATCGCGCAGCGCCCGCGCGATCACCTTGGCCCCCCGATCGTGGCCGTCGAGCCCCGGCTTGGCCACCACCACGCGGATCGGACCGGCTGCCACACCCATCACTGCCTCCATGAAGCGACTACTCCACACCCTGTACCGATGTACTGCCCCGCCGCCACATCACCGCACCGGCAGACACGAACCGCACCATCGGCACAGTCCGCACCAGTGGACACACGGACCGCAACGGCAGCACAGTCCGCGCAGGCCACGCGCATCGCAACGCCCCACGGCACCGGCGCCCCGCGCCGCACCGACCCGGGAAGTGAACGAACGTTATCGCCAGCATCCCGCAACCGGCAGTTTCACGGTGCAGACCGAGGGGGAAATCACACGATGGGACACATTCGCCGCGTGGGGTCCTCTCTCCCCGCGGCACACGGGCCGCAGAACCAGCGGCTCGCGCGCCGTGGACCGAGGGGATCGCGCGCAAGGAGAGCCGCCACGAGGCGGCCGCACCACCGCATCGCCAGCGGGGCGCCGTGGTGGTGGGCCTCCTCGGCGAAAGGAATGCAAGGGCACGAAAGCGGGGAGCGAGCCGGAACCGTACAAGGAGGACGGGACACAGCGCCAGGCCGCACGGCGGGGTAACGTCATTACGACGACAAGTCGCCCGTCGCGCCACCGGCGCTTCGTATGCCGCATCCGCGGCACGGCCGTACCCGCGGCACCTGCCCCTCAGGCCACCGCCGCCACGGCTTTCCACGAGGGCACACGGGGGACAGAGGCGTCCTCGCGTGCGCCGACGGGAGGTCGGCCATGAAGGTCACCGGGGCAGTGCAGCCCTTGCTTCCGCTCTGCCAGCGCCTGTTCCCGACCAGGCTGGCCGGACTCTCCATCGCCCTCCTGAAGGCGACCGCCCTGGAGCTCGCGATCCTCGCCGGGCATCTGCTCCTCTACCCCTCGGGAATCATCCAGGAGCGGCATTCCGCCCCGCTCCTCCCCCCGCCGGACGCCGCACCGCTGCCCACCGAGGCCAAACCCCCGGTCATCCTGCTCCACGGGTTCATCGACAACCGCTCGGTCTTCGTCCTCCTGCGCCGCAACCTCGCGCAGCACGGCAGGCAGCACATCGAATCACTCAATTACTCTCCGTTGACATGTGACATACGTACCGCAGCCCAGCTGCTGGGTCGCCACATCGAGGAGATCTGCGAGCGCACCGGGCAGCCGCAGGTGGACATCGTCGGACACAGCCTGGGCGGACTGATCGCGCGGTACTACGTGCAGTGCCTCGGTGGAGACCTGCACGTCCGTACGCTCGTCACGCTGGGCACGCCTCACTCCGGCACCCGTGTCGCACCGCTCGCAAACGCGCACCCGATCGTCCGCCAGATGCGTCCGGGCTCCGCATTGATCGAGGAGCTGCGCGCGCCCGCCCCTGGCTGCCGTACACACTTCGTGAGCTTCTGGAGCGATCTGGATCCGCTGATGGACCCGCTGGAGACGGCCTGCGTGGACCACCCGGACCTGGTGGCACAGAACGTCCGGGTGACCGGCATCGGCCACCTCGCCCTGCCGGTGCACCCCGCGGTCGCGGCCGGTATACGGCAGGCACTCGACCTCGAGCAGCCGGGCACCACCGCCGCCCACAGCGACGGACTGACCGTGGCCTGAGCATCGGCGCGCGCCCGCCCGGGCACGGCGGGCAGCACACCCCGGCCGTCACGGGCCCCGGGACGACGCCCACTCGCCTCCGATCAAGCCGTCCGCCGGCTCCCGGACACCCATCGGCTATCGAACATTCATCGAACGCAGAGCCAAAGCCTCGCCGGAGCCTGCCGAAACACAGCCGAATGCCCGTTTCCTGCCTGCCGGAAACCTGCCGAAGATTGTCGCGCCCGCCTACCGCCGGGTACAGTCGCCGCACTGCTCTGCCAGCCCCTGTTGTCGAGGCGAAAGAGAAGTTGGTGAACGACCGTCACCCGTCGGGGACCGCAACTCCCCCGGCTCCGGCCTCCGATGCCGACTCGGCGCACTACGCGCCGTATGGCCAGCAGGGAGGTCAGTACGGTGAGTTCACGACGTACGCCGACCCCGCCACCCTCTACGGCGACAGCGGCCGGGCGACCACGACCTTCGCGGCCGACCCCCTCTTCGGCAACCTGCCCGTCGACGGCTCGACCGGCTCGTACGACACCACCCAGTGGTCCACCGGCAGCCACACGACCCTCGGCGCGGGCACGCACCAGACGCTGAACTACGACGCGTACGCCGCCCAGCACTATGCGGCGTTCGACACCGGCGCCCATGACACCACCGCCTGGGCGGCCGGTTATCAGCAGCTCGCCGGTATCCCCGCGCAGGCCACCGCTCCCGAGGGCACCGGCCAGTGGGACGCGCACGCCTGGCTCGAGGCGGGCCAGGCTGCGGACCCGACCCAGCAGTGGGAATGGGGCACGCAAAGCTTCGACACGGGCGCGTACGACGCCACGCAGTGGAACTCGGACGGCGCCCCCGAGCACGGGATACACGATCACCAGGCCGTGGCGACGGACACGGCGACCGCGATGGCTACGTTCGAGCAGGTCGTCCCGGAGTCCTTCGACCAGCAGGAAACCGCCCTCTTCGAAACGGCGGAATCCTTCGAGCAGCTCCCGTACGAGCAAGACGCCATCGACGACGCCGAGTTGGAACACGCTCCCGGGACCTCCGGTGACGCCCCGCTGCTCGAAGACCAGGAGGAGATCACCCCCCTCCCGGCCTCGCGTACCGCGTGCCGCACCGCGAACCGGTCCCGCCGCCGCACCCCGGCGAAGCGTTCCGCGCTGCTGACGGTCGCCGTACCGTCGGTGTGTGTGATGGGGGTCACCGGGATCGCCGCCGCGTCCGTCGGCATGGTCGGAAACGACAGCAAGGACACGACGGCCAGCACGCCCGACGCGGCTCCGGTGGAACCGTCCACCGTGAACAACAAGCTGGACTCCCAGCTCGAGAGCCTCTCCGCGGGCGCGAACGACTTCGCGGACCGGGCGAGCCGCACGCAGGAACGTATCGACCTCAAGGCCCAGCAGGAGGCCGACAAGAAGAAGGCGGCGGCGGAGGCGGCCCTCAGGGAACGGCTTCGCCCCAAGTTCGTACTGCCGGTCACACAGAGGGGGCTCAGCGCCTACTTCGGCCAGGCCGGCGTCAACTGGATGTCCGTGCACACCGGCATCGACTTCCCGGTGTCGTACGGGACGACGGTGATGGCCGCGACCGACGGCACCGTGCAGACCAAGTGGAACAGCGCGTACGGCAACATGATGATCGTGACCGCGAAGGACGGCACGCAGACGTGGTACTGCCACCTCTCCAGCTACCGCGTGCCCTCCGGTACGACGGTCAAGGCCGGCCAGCCGATCGCGTACTCCGGCAATTCGGGCAACTCGACCGGTCCGCATCTGCACTTCGAGGTGCGGCCAGGCGGAGGCGCCGCGATAGACCCGCTGCCCTGGCTGCGGAGCCACGGACTGGATCCGACCTGATCAACTGACTCCTGCGTGAGCCCCCGCCGTTCGGCGGGGGCTCAGCTGTGCTGACTACAGCTTCTCCACCGGCGCATAGCGCAGCAGCAGCCGCTTCGGCTTCGCGTCCCCGAAGTCGATCGTCGCCTCCGCGTTCATGCCCGTTCCCTTCACACCGACCACCGTGCCCAGACCGAACTGGTCGTGTGTGACACGGTCGCCGATCGCCAGGGCGATCACCGGCTTCTCCGTCGCACCGCCCCGGCGCGTGGCGAAGCCGGACGCGCCCGCGGCCGAGGACCTCGACCGGGACGACGACAGTGAGGCCGCCACACCCGAGACCGGACCCGATGACACGGGGGCGGAGGAGGCGCCCGTGCGCTTCCACTCCACGTGCTGGTCCGGGATCTCCTCCAGGAAGCGCGAGGGCGGGTTGTACGAGGGCTGGCCCCAGGCGCTGCGCATGGCCGACCGGGTGAGGTACAGCCGCTCCCTTGCGCGTGTGATGCCGACGTATGCCAGGCGCCGCTCCTCCTCCAGTTCCTTGGTCTGGCCGAGGGCGCGCATGTGCGGGAAGACACCGTCCTCCATGCCGGTCAGGAAGACCACCGGGAACTCCAGGCCCTTGGCGGTGTGCAGGGTCATCAGCGTGATGACGCCGTCGCCCTCTTCCTCGTCCGGGATCTGGTCGGAGTCGGCGACCAGAGCGACCTGCTCCAGGAAGTCGGCCAGCGTGCTCCCCGGGGCGGCAGCCCCTGATGTCGCTCCGCCCTCGCCGCGCTCCTGCTCGAATTCGAGGGCCACGGCCGCGAGTTCCTGGAGGTTCTCGATGCGGGTCTCGTCCTGGGGGTCGGTCGAGGCCTGCAGTTCGGCCAGATAACCGGTGCGTTCGAGGACCGCTTCCAGGACCGTGGCCGGGCCGGCTCCCGACTCCACGATCGTCCGCAGGTCCTCCATCAGCGCGTTGAACTTCTTGACCGCGTTCGTCGAGCGGGCCGCCATGCCGTATGCCTCGTCCACGCGGCGCAGCGCCTGCGAGAAGCTGATCTTCTCCCGCTGGGAAAGGGCGTCGATCATCGCCTCGGCGCGCTCGCCGATCCCCCGCTTCGGCACGTTCAGGATCCGCCGCAGCGGCACGGAGTCCTCCGGGTTCGCCAGCACCCGCAGATAGGCGAGGACGTCCCTGACCTCCTTGCGCTCGTAGAAGCGGACGCCGCCGACGACCTTGTAGGGCAGGCCGACGCGGATGAAGACCTCTTCGAAGACACGGGACTGGGCGTTGGTCCGGTAGAAGACGGCGACGTCGCCCGCCTTCGCCTCGGCCTTGTCGGTGAGGCGGTCGATCTCGTCGGCGACGAACTGCGCCTCGTCGTGCTCGGTGTCGGCGACATAGCCGGTGATCCGCGCGCCCGCGCCCGCGTTCGTCCACAGGTTCTTGGGGCGGCGGGACTCGTTGCGCTCGATGACCGCGTTGGCTGCGCTCAGGATCGTCTGCGTGGAGCGGTAGTTCTGCTCCAGGAGGATCGTCGTGGCGTCCGGGTAGTCCTCCTCGAACTGGAGGATGTTGCGGATGGTCGCGCCACGGAAGGCGTAGATCGACTGGTCGGCGTCACCGACGACGCACAGTTCGGCCGGCCGCAGGTCGTACTCGCTCGGCGGTACGTCCACGGGATGTTCGGAGCTGCCGACGAGTTCCCGTACGAGGGCGTACTGGGCGTGGTTCGTGTCCTGGTACTCGTCCACGAGGACGTGGCGGAAGCGGCGGCGGTAGTGCTCGGCGACGTCCGGGAAGGCGCGGAGCAGGTTGACCGTCGTCATGATCAGGTCGTCGAAGTCGAGCGCGTTCGCCTCGCGGAGCCGCGACTGGTAGAGCGCGTACGCCTGAGCGAGGGTCTTCTCGAAGCTGTCGGCGGCCTGGGCGGCGAAGTCCTCCTCGTCGATCAGCTCGTTCTTCAGGTTGGAGATCTTGGCGCTGAAGGACTTCGGCGGGAAGCGCTTGGGGTCGAGGTCCAGATCGCGGCAGACCAGCGCCATCAGCCGCTTGCTGTCGGCGGCGTCGTAGATCGAGAAGGAGGATGTGAAGCCGAGCTTCTTCGACTCGCGCCGCAGGATGCGGACGCACGCGCTGTGGAAGGTCATCACCCACATCGCGTTCGCGCGCGGGCCGACGAGATGCTCGACGCGCTCCTTCATCTCGCCCGCGGCCTTGTTGGTGAAGGTGATCGCAAGGATCTGTCCCGGGTGCACGCCCCGCTCGGCCAGCAGATACGCGATGCGGTGGGTGAGCACTCGGGTCTTGCCGGAGCCGGCGCCGGCCACGATGAGCAGGGGGGAGCCGGCGTGCACGACGGCCGCGCGCTGGTTCTCGTTCAGCCCCTGGAGCAGCGCCTGCGGGTCGATGACCGGGCGGGGCGCGCCGTCGCGGTAGTAAGCGTCCCGGTCCGGCGGCATGTCGAACTTCCCGTCGAACAGATCGTCCGGAACCGACTCCGGTGCGTGATCGTCCTCGGGTGGCGGGGGCTCCTCCTCGTGGGCCGGATTGGCCTTGAGGTCCGCCAGGAAGCTGTCGTCAAAGAGGCTGCTCATCGCTCTCCGAGTCTAGGCCGCCCCACCGACAACCGGCCGCCGCCCCGGCAATCCGTCCCCGGGATCGGTCTCCGGCCGGGCGCTCCTCCGGAATTGACCGCTTGATTACTGTTACTTTCCGGGTCGGTCCGACCACGTTCGGCAATCGACCGTACGGGACATACGCCCACGTCGGAGCCCCGAAGGAATCCCGGCTCCACTGGAATTCCGACTCCGGAGAAGTCTCATACTCCACGGAAATCCCGACTCCGGAGGAAAAAATCGACCAACCCGCCACAGATACCTCCGCATTGACCATGGGCGGCACACCTCAAGGTCAAGGTCACGAAAATGTATCGGGCATATCGCACATCAACCTTCACACGGGCCACACCAGTTGGCTAGCGTGCCCGGCAGGCCGCACGACAACCACCGGCGAAGGTCGCCGGGTCGCGGGGCCTCCGCCGAGTCCGGTGCGCCCCCGCGGCAGCCGGAGCCGGGGACCCACCGACCTTGGGGTGAATCGGCCAACTGCCCTTCGGGGCACGGCCGTAGGGCACACCTTCCGGAACCACCCGCCCGAACCCGACAGCTAACTCGGTAGGCGGATTACGGAAGGAGTCGCCTCTCAATGGCGCCGCACCGCAAGCCGCGTCCCTCCGGCACGCGCATCGCAGGCATACGGACCCCCGCCCTCGCGACGGCCGCCCTCACCTCCGTGGCCCTGCTCTCCCAGACCGCCAACGCCGCGCCCTCCGCCGACAACAAGCCGAGCATCGAGGAGGTCGAGAAGAAGGTCAACGACCTCTACCGCCAGGCGGAGTCGGCCACCGAAAGATACGACGCGGCGACGGAGAAGACGGCCACGGAGCGCAAGCACGTCGACACGCTCCTCGACGACGTCGCCAAGCGCACCCAGAAGCTCAACGAGGCACGGGACGAGCTGGGCACGTTCGCAGCGGCGCAGTACCGAACCGGGGCCGCGGCCCCCGACACGGCCACCTTCCTGCTGGCCGACACGCCCCAGGACTACTTCGACCAGACCCAGCTGATGAGCCGGCTGACCAGCCGTCAGAAGGAAGCGGTCGACCAGTACATCACCGCGCAGGCCTCGACGATGAAGAAGCGGCAGGAGGCCAGCCGGAGCCTGCAGTCGCTCACCAAGTCGCAGGAAACGCTCAAGTCGAGCAAGGCGGACGTCCAGCAGAAACTGAGCGAGGCGCGGCAGCTGCTCTCCCAGCTGACCGCGGAGCAGAAGGCGCGGCTCGCCGCGATCGAGAAGCAGAAGCAGGAGGAGGCCCAGCGCCAGGCCGCGGAGCTGGCACGGCGGCAGGCGGCGCAGCAGAAGTCGTCCTCGGGCACCACGTCCGGCTCGTCGAGTTCCTCCGGATCCTCCGGTTCGTCCGGCTCGTCGAGTTCCTCGGGCTCATCGGGCACCTCCACCGGCACGGACTCCTCCTACGCGACCAAGGCCGCGAAGGTCCTTGCGTTCGCCCGCGCGCAGATAGGCAAGCCGTACGTGTGGGGCGCCACCGGGCCCGGCTCGTACGACTGCTCGGGCCTGACCCAGGCAGCCTGGAGCGCCGCCGGGGTGACGCTGCCGCGCACCACGTACGACCAGGTGAACGCCGGCACGACGGTCTCGCTCACCGATGCGCAGCCCGGTGATCTGATCTTCTTCTACGACGACATCAGCCACGTCGGCATCTACATCGGCAACGGCATGATGATCCACGCACCGAAGCCGGGCGCGTACGTCCGCGAGGAGTCGATCTACTACGGCGGCGCGTCGATCATCCACAGCGTGGTGCGGCCGGCCTGAGGCCTCGGCTCCCGTTTTCGTGCCCCACGCGCGCGTGGGCGTTTTCGTACGCCCCGCACGCGTGGGGGTTGTTTGCCGTCTCCGCGCGCGGGGGGTTGTTTGCCGTCTCCGCGCGCGTGGGGTGTTTTCCGTCTCCGCGCGCGCGTGCCCCGTACGCAACCCGCGTACGCGTCCCTAGCATCGGGCGCATGTCAGGCACCTCCGCGCTCCGTATCCGGTGGGCGCAGCGTCCGCCCGCCACCGGGGCCGCCGTCATGGCGACCGGCATCCTGTCGGTCGGGCTGCATCTGCCCGGGTACGAGGCCCTCTCCCGCATCGCCCTGGTGCTGACCGGCATCTCATGGCTCGGGCTCGCCGCGGACTTCGCCGTACGGCTGCCGCGGGAGCGCGAGCGGTGGGCGGCCGAGGCGCGCTCGCCGGTCGCGCTCACCCCGGTCGCGGCGACGGCCGTGTTGGGCGCGGCGGTGGCCGACCTGGGCTGGCAGCAGCTCGCCGAGGCGCTCCTCGCGCTGGCCTTCGTGCTGTGGGCGGGCCTGATCCTCCCGGTGATGTGGCACTGGGAGCGCCGTATGCCGGGGGTGGTGTTCCTCGGGTCCGTGGCGACGGAGGGGATCGCGGTGCTCGCCGCGGTGCTCGCCGGGGCCGAGGGGGTTGCGTGGCTCGCGCACGCGGCGCTGGTGTTCTTCTGGCTCGGGCTCGTGCTCTACCTGGCCGGGCTGTGGCGCTTCGACCCGCGGCAGGTGCTGACCGGCGCGGGGGACCACTGGATCGCGGCCGGCGCACTCGCCATCTCCGCGGTGGCGGGGGCACGGCTCGTCGCCGCGGCGCAAAGTGGCCTGTATCTCTGGAACAACGACGACAACGACACCCTGCGGGCCGTCACCGTCGGCCTCCTCGTGCTCGCCTGCTCCTGTTACTGCGTACTGGCGGCGGCCGAGATGCTCCGGCCGCGGCTCGGTTACGACGTACGGCGCTGGGCGACCGTCTTCCCCATGGGGATGACCGCCGTGGCGGCACTGTCCGTCGCCGCCGCTCTCGAAGTGCACTGGCCGAGCGGACTCGGCCGGGTACTGCTGTGGATCGCGGTGGCCGTCTGGTGCGCGGTCCTCGCCTCGGCCGTCCGGTCCGCCCTGGGAACCGTCAGGTCCAGAGCACCGCGATGAAGATGTTCGCCATGGTCAGCGCGCCGACGAGGCCGAAGAGGGGCTTCTCGACCGTCTCCTCGTCGCGCTTGACGTAGACCAGGCCGAGGATCACGATCAGCAGAGCCAGCTTGATGCCGATCTTGATCGTGTTGACCGAGTGGTGGTCCGCCTGATTGAGGCCCACCAGAACGACGCCCGTGACCAGCATGGTCAGCGCGCCGTGCAGCATTCCGGGCACGAAGCGGGCCGTGCCCTGGCCCATCGCCTTCATCTGGGTGAGGAAGCCGCCGAGCAGCGCGGCGATCCCGATGATGTGCAGGCCGACGAAGAGATGGATGAGTACGTCCATGGGGCCGGAGCCTAATGAGGGGCGCGCGGTCCACTCGACACCGGCCCTCCGGATGCACCGGCGCCCGTTACGGACGCCCAGGGCCCGCATATATGCGCCCTATAGCACTCCGCGACCCCTCGCGCCCCCGGAACGGCCGCATCGGTCATCACACAGCGTGAAATCAGCGAGCCCAGGACGGGATCACGGTCACATAAGGTCACCAGGTAGTCCGCTCGCGCCAGTTCCGTACTTTGCGTCACAGTGCCATCACGGTGAGGTTTAGCGTCCTCCCCCAGGTGACCGGCTCCCCAACGCCGCCCGGGCCAGGGGCGGCCGTCGGACACCACCGCCGAGAAGGTCCGGCGGCGGCCCGTTCCCCCTGTGCGGGCCGCCGCCGGACGCGTGAGACCGCCCGTGGCCCCGGCGGTCGTACGAAAGGACGTGACGTCCCAGGTGGCAGCGCACCGCAAGCCCAGACAGCGTTCGCTCGGAGGCAACACGGCCCGGACCGCCGCCACGATCGCCCTCGCGGGAGCGGCGTCCGCGACCGGCTTCGACGGAACGGGGCATGCCGAGCCGCGGCTCTCACCGGCACAGGTCAAGGCCGAGATGGACCGGCTGTACCGGGAGGCGGAAGCCGCGACCGAGAAGTACGACGGTGCGAAGGAGCAGGCGGACAAGGCCAAGGCGCGGGTCGACGCGCTGCGGGACGAAGCGGCCCGCCGCACGGACCGGCTCAACTCGGCGCGCGAGGCGCTGGGTTCGGCCGCGGCGGCCCAGTACCGCAACGGGGGCATGGACCCCTCGGTGCAGCTCCTGCTCTCCTCGGATCCCGGGCGGTACCTCGACAACGCCGCGTTCGCCGAGCGGATCGACGGCCGGCAGGCGACGGCCGTGACACGCGTTCGCAGCCAGCTGCGGGAGATCGAGCGGCTGCGCGGGGCGGCACGCGTGGAACTCGCCTCCCTGAAGTCCCAGCAGGCGGAACTGCAGCGGCAGAAACGGACGATCAACGAGAAGCTGGGCGAGGCACGGCAGTTGCTGTCCCGGCTCACCGCGGGGCAGCGGGCGCAACTTGCGGCGGACGGGGGCGCCGGACGGGCGTCACGGGACGCGGTACGGGGACTGGGCCCGGTATCGGCCTCGGCGGCGACCGCGGAGGCGCCCAACACCCGGGCGGCGGCCGCGGTGGCGTACGTGTACGGCAAGCTCGGCAGCCCCTACGTCTGGGGTGCCACCGGCCCGGACGCCTTCGACTGCTCAGGCCTGGTGCAGGCCGCGTACCGCTCGGCGGGCATCTCGCTCCCCCGGACCACATACGCCCAGATCGACGCGGGCCGCCGCGTCTCGCGCTCCGAACTCCTCCCCGGTGACCTGGTGTTCTTCTACTCCGGGATCAGCCATGTGGGGCTCTATGTGGGGAACGGCCAGATGATCCACGCGCCGAATCCGTCGGCGCCGGTACGACTGGCGCCGATCGACGAGATGCCCTTCGCGGGGGCCACGCGGGTGACATGACCCGCCCTCTCCCGGAGCTGGGACGGCAGGCCCGGTGAGGGCCTGTCACACCAGGCCCTGTCACACCAGGCGGCGGGCCGTCGCCCAGCGGGTCAGCTCATGGCGGTTCGACAGCTGGAGCTTGCGCAGGACCGCCGAGACATGGGACTCGACCGTCTTCACCGAGATGAACAGCTGCTTGGCTATCTCCTTGTACGCATAACCGCGTGCGATGAGGCGCAGGACCTCGCGCTCACGCTGGGTGAGGCGGTCGAGGTCCTCGTCGACCGGCGGGGCGTCGGTCGAGGCGAAGGCGTCGAGGACGAAGCCGGCCAGGCGCGGCGAGAACACCGCGTCGCCGTCCTGTACCCGGAAGATGGAGTCGACGAGGTCCGAGCCGGTGATGGTCTTGGTGACATAGCCGCGGGCGCCGCCGCGGATCACCCCGATCACGTCCTCGGCGGCGTCCGACACGGACAGCGCCAGGAACCGGACCGGCTGCTCGGTGTCGGCCATCAACGGGGCGCAGCGGCGCAGCACTTCCACCCCGCCGCCGCCCGGCAGATGGACGTCGAGAAGGACCACCTCGGGCCGCGTCGTCGTGATCACCGATACGGCCTGGTCGACGTCCGCGGCCTCGCCGACGACCTCGACCCCGGTCCGCTCGGTCTGCCCGATCTCGGCCTGGACGCCTGTACGGAACATACGGTGGTCGTCCACGAGCACGACCCGTACGCGCCGCTCCCCCGCGCCCCCGCTCACGCGCTCCGGCTCCACCGGGCCGACCGGCTCGTTCGCGTCGCTCATGACGTCTTCTCCGCCCTCTCCATCTCCAGCTCGACCTCCGTGCCGCCGCCCGGAACCGCGCGCAGCCGTGCCGTCCCGCCGTTGCGCTCCATGCGGCCGATGATCGATTCTCTGACACCCATACGGTCGGCGGGAATCGTGTCGGGGTCGAAGCCGGGGCCGCGGTCACGGACGGACACGAAGACCGTCCTGCCCTCGACCTCGGCGTAGACCTGGACGGCGCCGCCCTCGCCACCGTACTTGGCGGCGTTCACCATTGCCTCGCGCGCGGCCTGCATCTGTGCGCCGATCCGCTCGTCGAGGGGGCAGTCGCCGACGATGACGACCTCGATGGGGACGCCGTGCTTGTCCTCCACCTCCGCCGCATTGCGCCGGACCGCCTCCGCGAGGGTGCCGGGCTCCTCGTCCTCGTCCTTGCCGGTGCCCTCCGGTTTGTAGAGCCAGGCGCGCAGGTCGCGCTCCTGGGCACGGGCGAGACGGCGTACCTCGTTCGCGTTCTCAGCATTGCGCTGGATCAGGGTCAGGGTGTGCAGGACCGAGTCGTGGACGTGGGCGGCGACCTCCGCGCGTTCCTGGGCTCGGATGCGCATCAGGCGCTCCTCGGACAGGTCCTGGGTCATCCGGATGAGGTACGGCCCGGCGAGCAGGGTTATGCCGACGAGGACCGCGAGCGCCGCCTGCAGGACGGAGCCGAGGTGGGCGGCGGAGCCCTGCAGCACGAAGATGCCCGAGACGCCGGCGGTGACCAGCAGGACACCGGCCGCGGCGCGCAGCAGGGTGAGGGTGCGCCGGCGGCTGCCGACCTCCATCCAGCGGGCCCGCCGTGCGTTGTCCGCCTGGCGCCAGACCAGGGCGACGCCCGCCGCGACCAGGACCGCCGGGATCAGATACGCCTTGGCCCCGCTGCTCAGGTTCACGCTGCCCACGAACGTCAGCGCGACGACGACCATGAGGAGCAGCGCGACGATCTGGCCGCGGTCGGGCTTGCGGGCGACCAGTCTGCGGCGACCGTCGGGCGAGGTCTCGGTGCTGACCAGGGACGGGGGTCGCCGGTCGTCGACACCGCCGACACCGAGCGGGACGAAGAACCAGAACGCGGCGTACAGCAGCGCGCCCAGGCCGTCCGCCATCATCAGGCCGACGAAGACCAGGCGCACCCAGATCACGGGCAGCCCGAGATGCCCGGCGAGCCCCCGCGCCACGCCCCCGAGCCAGCGTCCGTCGCTGCTGCGGTAGAGCTTGCGCGGCGGCCGCGGGTCGGTGAGGGGCACTGCTGCGGCGTCCGGCATGCCATCGATGGTCACACGACCGGCCCACCCGGGCATCAGGGTCGGTCCCCTAGACTCCCCTGATCTTCATCTCACGGTGATCGAACGCTTCCCCCGAGGCTGTCAGGGCAGATTTCAGGGTTCGGCCAGGGTCGTCCCGACTGCCGCCGGGCCGCCGCGCCGGAGACCATGGACGCATGACAGATCAGCAGCACGCGGCAGCGGGGCGGGGCCTCGGCGCGGAGCGGGGCTCCGGCGCGGGGCCCGGCCCGGCCGGCGACCCCACGTCCGGCGGCTCCGCGCGCGCCGTGGGAGAGGAGCCGCGCGCGCACGGGGCCGACGCGGGTGGCCCCGCGGACGACGGCACCGCGGTGGCCGAGGGCCCCGACCGGTTCCGGCGCGACCAGCGGTACAAAATGCTGGCGGGCGTCTGCTCGGGCCTGGCCCGGCAGTGCGACATGGACCCGGTGATCTTCCGTATCGTCCTCGCGGTGCTCTCCGCGACGGGCGGCCTCGGCCTCATCTTCTACGGCTTCGTCTGGCTCCTCGTCCCGTACGAGGACGAGGAGGAGAACGAGATCCGCAAGCTGCTGACGGGCCGCGTCGACGGGCAGGCCCTGGCCGCGGTCCTCTTCGCCCTGGTGGGCTGCGGAGTCTTCCTGTCGATGCTCAGGAACGGCGGGGTGCTGACCTTCGCCACCATACTGTCCCTGCTTCTCGCGGGCGCGGGGTACTGGTCGCGCCAGCGCGGCGCCGCCGACCCCGACTTGCTCGCCGCGCAGGCCGTGGCGGACGCCCCGCCGGAGGCGACGGCACCGCCGGTCCCCGCCTCCTACCCCTCCTGGTGGCGCGACCCCATCGTCAAGGACGGCACGCACGTGGGCGGCACGGGCTATCTGTGGGGTCCGGCCGACACGCCCAGCCGTGACGTCTCGGCGGCGGTCAACATCGCCCGCGGCTCGTCGTACGCACAGCAGATGGCGTACGCACAGCAGATACGGACCGCGCAGCCGCCGAAGCCGCGGGGACCGCGTTGGATCGGCGGCTGGGTGTTTCTGCTCGCCCTGGTCGCGGGCGCTCTGGGCACCGGCCTGACCTGGAACGGCCAGGTGCTCGGCACCAGCCTGCAGACGGGCCTGGCCTGCGCGCTCGTCGTGTTCGGCGTGGGCATCGCGGTCAGCTCGTTCCTGGGACGTACGGGCGCGGGCTCGATCTTCCTCGCGATCCTCACGGCAGGTCTGCTCGCCGCGTCCGCCGCCCTGCCGAAGGACATCAGCACGCACTGGACGCGCACGACCTGGGCACCGGCCTCGGCGGCGGCCGTCCAGGAGAGATACGAACTGGGCACCGGCGTCGGCACCCTGGACCTCACCCATGTGAAGCTCGGCAGGAACGACACGCTGACGACCCGGGCGGAGGTGGGCGCGGGCCAGCTCAAGGTGGTGGTCCCGCCCAACGCGACGGTGAAGCTCAAGATCGACACGGGAGTCGGGGACATCCAGTTGCCGGGCGACAACAAGAAGGACGTGGACGTTCAGCCGGGCAAGCACCGGCAGCTGACGCTCGCCCCCGCGTCCGGGACGAAGAGCGCGGCCACGCTCGACCTCAGCCTCGAGGTCGGCGTGGGCCAGGTGGAGGTGTCCCGTGCTGCGTCATGAGTTCCAGCCCGGCCGGCTGATAGCTGGCGTCGCCCTGGCCACCGCGGGCGCCCTCTACCTGGGGGACGCGGCCGGGGCCTGGGAGACTCCGTGGTTCGGGATCCTCCCGGTCGTCAACGGCGGCCTGTGCCTCGCGGCCGTGACGGGACTGCTGACCCGCGCGATACGCAAGGGCCGCTCGGCCCGCAGGGAACAGCACGCCGAACGGGACGAGGTGGCGGCCCCGTAGCGGCGAGGTGGCGGCCCCGCAGCTCCGGAGGACAGGCCCTAGCGATACTCGCCCGCGCGTTGCCGCCGCCGTGAGCGGATGGCGGCGTCGAGGGAGAGAACCGAGGCGCCGGCAAGGATCAGCGGGAGCCAGGCCATGAGGTAGGGGAGGTCGTTGCCGTAGTAGTAGGGGCTGGAGGACCAGCTCACGGTCAGCCACAGGCTCAGTGAGATGAGCGCGCCGCCGAGCGCGGCGAGCCGGGACAGCAGCCCGATGAGCGTGCCTATGCCGACGGCCAGTTCGCCCAGGGCGATGGCGTAGCCGAAGCCGACGGGGTTCTTCAGCGCGAGGTCGACCATGGCCGGGATCGCCGACGAGTCGCGCACGCCGCGCATCATGTCGCCGATGGAACCGGAACCGGAGTCGTGCATGAAGGCGCTGCTGGTGAGTTTGTCCAGGCCCGCATAGATGAAGGTGACGCCCAGGAAGACGCGCAGGGGGAGCAGGGCGTACCGGGTGGCGGTGTCCCGCCAGGCGCGGCCTTCGTCGAGATAGGGACTGTGGGTGTCCGTGCGAATGCCATGAGTCATCGTGTCTGCCGCCTCTCGCCCGCCTGTCGTTGACCCCTCAACAGAACATACGTGTCAACAGACCATACGTACGAAAGGCGGCAGCCACTCAAGGGCTGCGCACCCTGTTTCCGTCAAATCCCGCCCCTGGGGGCTCCGCCCCTCAGCCCACCCGTATGGGGGCTGGGTCGGCTCACTCCGTCACATCGATGGCCACCCTGTTCGTCTCCACACCCGCGGCGGTCACCACCTGGACCTCCACTCTTCCGGGCTCCACGTCCGCCGGTACCGGCACGGTCAGGAGCGTGTCCGTGGGGTTGCTGAAGCCGCCGGGCACCGGAACCAGGGGGACGTGGACGTGTACCGCGCCGATGCGGACCACCATCCGGGACAGCCGGTCCGCGCTCTGGGCGCCGGGCGGTACGAAACCGGCACCGCGGATCTCGATGTCGTCGCCCGTGCGGATCGGGGCATCCAGATCGCCCGCCTCCCGCGCGCGGACCACCGAGAGAACCACCGGACGGCCGCCCTCCGCGTACTTGCCCGCGAGATACGTGGCCGCCGAGACCAGCACCAGCAGTGCCAGGCCCCACGGCAGGTCGGGCAGCTGGTCGGGGCGGCGGGCCAGCCGGACCACCGCGAAGGCCAGGGCGACCGCGCTGGTCACCACGTACTGCGTGTCCGCGAAGCTGCCCCGCCCGGAGTCGTCCGTCAGCAGGTCCGCCGCCCGCGGCCGGTCGGCGCGCACCTTCTGCAGGCGCTGGCCCAGCACCCGCAGCCCGACCACGCGCCGCACCAGCACCGCGATTCCGCACGCGACCGCGATCACGGTCACCACGCCCACCCCGCGCGCGAGGTCGAGCCCGGCGATCAGCGCGTCCCGCCGGCCGTGCGCGGAGGCTGCGGCCAGCTCGCAGACCAGCACCAGCACCGCGTACACCACGAACAGCACCCAACTCGCCGCCACCGCACGGGAGGTCGACAGCCGGTTGTCCTCCCCGATGACGGGCGCCAGCGCCCCGCCGCGCGCCCGGTGCAGATACCCCGCGGCGGTCAGCGCGGAGCCCACCAGCACCGCCGCGACCAGCCCGGCCGTCCGCGCCACGGACCACCCCGCGCCGATCGCCGTCAGCGCCTGGACCAGCAGCAGGACGCCCACCACGCCCCACACCCAGGCCGCGGTACGCCGCCACAGCCGGCCCAGCCAGGCCTCGCCGTCGGCCCGGCTCCGCTCGGCGACGAGGTCCGCGGACTGGGTCAGCTCATCGGACACCCACTGGCGGGACGCGGACACGGAGTGCGCGACCGCCGAGGGCAGCCCCTGCCCGGACGCGAACTCCTCCCGTTTCGCCAGGAATTCGGCAACGGCGCGCCTGTGCCCCTCACGCGCGCCGTGCGGGCAGTCCCCGCAGGTGCAGCCACCGTCGTGCGCACCCGGACCGCTCCCGCGCCCCGTGCCCTGCCTCGCCTCCTGCACCGCCACGCCCGCTGCCGCCTTCCCGCGCCGGATCACCATGCGGCATCCGGCCGCCGTACGGCCGGACACCCCCGCCCGGCCGCCTCCCGGACGGGCTCTTCGTCCGCACGGCCGGCCGGACGGCCACGCCTTGCAAGCGCTCTCCAACCGCCGTACAACTGCCGTGCGACGACAGCGAATTGTGCCCTACGAAACACGCCCCGCGTTCGCCTGGTCCGGTCCGGGCGGGTGAAAGAGCGAGCCCTTGGTTGACCGTCGTCGAAAACCCCCTGTTGACCAGGCTGCGAGAATTTCCCTATGGCCGAGATCATCCAGCGCGACGGGACCTGGGCCTTCGACGGCAGCACGGTCCGGATCACGCCGGGGCTCCACCGCTCGGTGCCGCTGTTCCGGCAGACGTACGGGGAGATCGCCGTGCCCCTGGAAGCGATCGCCGGCGTCGTCTTCGAGCCCGAACGCAAGCGCGGCCGACTCCGGCTCCGGCTGCGCGAGGGCGCCGATCCGCTGCTCCAGGCGACGGGCGGCCGGCTGCCGGACGCGGCGGATCCGTACCGGCTGACCGTGGACATCGACCGCTCCGGCGTCGCCGAGTACATCGCGGAGGAGATCCGCCACTGTCTGCTGCTGGAGCAGATCCCCAAGGAACCGGCCAAGGCCTATCTTCTCCCCGGGCCGCCCGTCCCCGTTTCGGTCCGGTCCAGCGACGGCACCGTCTCCTTCGACGGTGCCAAGGTACGGATCGACTGGAGCGACACCTCCGACCGGGTGAAGCGCGCGACCGGCCCGCGCATCATCAACACAGGGGACCTGGTCCAGGTCGAGTGGCTGCCCAACTCGGGTTACGAGGACGGTTTCCTGCGCTTCGTCACGCGCGAGACCGTGTTCTCCAAACTGCCGGCCGAGAAGGACCCGTACGCCCTCGACCTGTGGGGCAGCGCCCGCCGCGATCTGCTCACCGCCCTAGTCGCAACCGCGGTCACGGCCCGTCTGCCGCATCCCTCCAGCCGTGCGGTGGACCATCTGGAGCGCCCGCAGCTCGCCGCCGCCGTGCCGCCGTCCGCCGACCACCACGACGTACTCCTTCGCCGACTGCGGGAGTTGGGGGAACTGCACCGCGAGGGCGTCCTCACGGACGAGGAGTTCGCGGCGACGAAGGCGGCCGTACTGCGCGGCTTCTGACCACCCCCGGTACCGCCGTCAGCTCAGCAGATCCGGCTCGCTGCGGCTGATGTCCTGCCACAGCGGCTGGTAGTTGATCCAGGCCACCAGGTCCCCGCCGAGCTGCTCCCGCGTCGCCACCGCCTGCCGGTGGTCGATCAGCATGGGCCGTCCCGCCGCCTTGGCGGTCAGCTGGACCTGGCAGGAGCGCTCCATCGAGACAAACCACCAGGCCGCCGCGTCCACCGAGTCGCCGACCGTCAGCAGCCCGTGGTTGCGCAGGACGAGCGCCTTGCGCGAGCCGAGCGCGGTCGCGATCCGGCGTCCCTCCTCCGCGTCCACGTTGACGCCGGTGTAGGCGTCGTAGAGGGCGTGGTCCTCGTAGAAGGCGCAGGACTCCTGCGTGATCGGGTCGAGCAGGTCGCCGAGTGCGGACAGGGCCCGCCCGTGCACCGAGTGGCAGTGGGCGACCGCGACGACATCGGGGCGGGCGGCGTGCACCTGGGCATGCACGGTGAACGCCGCCTGGTTCACGTGGTAGCGGCCGTCGATCACCTGCCCGTCCTGGTTGGCCAGCACCAGGTCGCTCACGGTGACGTGCTTGAACGGCATCCCGAACGGGTTGACCCAGAAGCAGTCGCTCCATTCGGGGTCGCGTGCGGTGATGTGCCCGGAGACCCCGTCCTCGAAGCCGAGCCGTCCGAAGATCCGCAGTGCTCCGGCCAGCCGTTCCTTCCGGTGCTGTCGCTCGTCGTCCAGCGACTCGTGCATCGGCGGCATGGCGAACTGCAGCTGATCGGTGGGCAGGGGAAGCGGCGGGGTCGGCCCGTGCATGTGTCCTCCAGCACTGGGTTCCTTTACGGAGCGGAAGTTACCGTCGGTCTCCGCAGGAGAACAGGGGCGTTCCGTGAAGAGAGTGCGCAACCGTTACCTGCTTTCCGGGCCGGAATACCGGACAGAAGATGTCGGATATGGGCGCGAGACTCGGTCGTATGAGCCGTACGAGCCCCGTGAACTGGTCCGCTTTCGCTTCCGCCGCACCCGCACTCGCCGAGATCGCCGAGGCGCGCTTCGGCGGCGGGGGTGCGGAGATGTCCCCCGCAGAACACAGCACCCATCATGTCCTGGCGACCCTCCGCAAGGACGGCTCGCCCCGGACCTCAGGTCTGGAGGTCCGTTTCCTGCACGGCGAACTGTGGCTCGGCATGATGCCGGGCTCGCTCAAGGCGCTGGATCTGCACCGTGACCCGCGTTTCGCGCTGCAGTCGAACCCGGGGCCGGGCACCGACATGGCCGGCGGCGACGTGCGGATCAGCGGGCGGGCCATCGAGGTCGAGGACGCCGGAACGAAGGGCGCCTACATGCAAGAGGTGGAACCGCCGCAGCCGTTCCACCTCTTCCGCACCGAGCTGACGGAGGTCGTACGGACCTACGTCGAGGACGACACCTATCTGGTCGTCGAGATCTGGAAGCCCGGAGAGCCGGTGCGCACCCTCAAGCGGACCTGAGCGCGAAGGGGCTCACTCCCACTCGATGGTGCCCGGCGGCTTCGAGGTCACGTCGAGGACGACGCGGTTGACGTCGCGGACCTCGTTGGTGATCCGGGTCGAGATCTTCGAGAGCACGTCGTACGGGAGCCGGGACCAGTCGGCCGTCATGGCGTCCTCGGAGGAGACCGGGCGCAGCACGATCGGGTGGCCGTACGTCCGGCCGTCGCCCTGGACGCCCACGCTGCGGACGTCGGCGAGCAGGACCACCGGGCACTGCCAGATCTCGCGGTCGAGACCGGCCGCGGTCAGCTCCTCGCGGGCGATGGCGTCGGCCTCACGGAGCAGGTCGAGCCGCTCCTTGGTGACCTCGCCGACGATGCGGATGCCGAGGCCAGGGCCCGGGAAGGGCTGGCGCTGGACGATCTCCTCCGGCAGGCCGAGCTCCTGGCCGACCATGCGGACTTCGTCCTTGAACAGCTTGCGCAGCGGCTCGATGAGCTTGAACTCGAGGTCCTCGGGGAGGCCGCCCACGTTGTGGTGGGACTTGATGTTGGCCGTGCCGGTGCCGCCACCGGACTCGACCACGTCCGGGTAGAGGGTGCCCTGGACGAGGAACTCGACCGGCTCGCCGCTCTCGCCGGCCTCGGCGATGATCTCCGCCTGGGCCTGCTCGAAGACGCGGATGAACTCGCGGCCGATGATCTTCCGCTTCTCCTCGGGGTCGGAGACGCCCTGGAGTGCGGTGAGGAAGCGCTCCTCCGCGTCGACGACCTTCAGCTGGACGCCGGTGGCCGCGACGAAGTCCTTCTCGACCTGCTCGGTCTCGCCCTTGCGCATCAGGCCGTGATCGACATACACGCAGGTCAGCTGGGAGCCGATGGCCTTCTGCACGAGGGCGGCGGCGACGGCGGAGTCCACGCCGCCGGACAGACCGCAGATGGCGCGCCTGGTGCCGACCTGCTCGCGGATCGCCTCGACCTGCTCCTCGATCACATTGCCCGTGGTCCAGGTCGGGGTCAGGCCCGCGCCGCGGTACAGGAAGTGCTCCAGCACCTGCTGGCCGTGCGTGGAGTGCATGACCTCGGGGTGGTACTGGACGCCGTAGAGCCTCTGCTCGTCGTTCTCGAAGGCGGCGACCGGGACGACGTCCGTGGACGCCGTGACGGTGAAGCCCTCGGGGGCGGCGGAGCAGGCGTCGCCGTGGGACATCCAGACGGACTGCTCTGCGGGAGTGCCCTCGAAGAGGGTGGAGGACGGCCTGGAGACGGCCAGCGCCGTACGGCCGTACTCGCGCGCCCCCGTGTTGACCACCGTGCCGCCGAGGGCCTGGGCCATCAGCTGGAAGCCGTAGCACATACCGAAGACGGGGACTCCGGCCTCGAACAGAGAGCGGTCGACGGTCGGGGCGCCCTCCTCGTAGACCGACGAGGGGCCGCCGGAGAGGATGATGGCCGCCGGGTTCTTGGCGAGCATCTCCTCGACCGGCATGGTGCTCGGCACGATCTCGCTGTAGACCCGGGCCTCGCGGACGCGACGGGCGATGAGCTGGGCGTACTGCGCGCCGAAGTCGACGACCAGGACGGTGTCGGGGGCGGCGGTTGTCGCTGATGACACGGGTTGCCTTCCGGCGGCTTGACAGGGGGCTGTAGAAGCGATTCTAACGGGGTGGCCGGAAGCACCCTCCCGCTTCAGCGAGTACTCCATCCGCCTGCTCGTGCCCTCTCACCATCCGAGCCTGCTTGGACACGGCCTGCAACCGCGGCATACTGAGCCCATGCTCACGCACCCGACCTTCGTCTTTACCTATGGCAACCGGCCCGCCGGATGCCATGGTCGTGCTGCTTGAGCAATTGACAAGCGACTTCCCAGGCGCCCCGGGCCGATACGGTCCGGGGCGCCTGGCGTTTGCGGACCGTACCGATCCGGGGCACCTCATCCCGACACCGATCCTGAGGAGACCCGGACATGACCACCATCAGCAGCGAGCAGAGGGCCGCCGACGAGACGGCGACCGAGAAGACGCCGGCCGAGAAGACCGGCGCCCGCACCCCCGAGGCCGTCCAAGTGATCTCCGGCGCCCGCGAACGCATCGACGCCCTCGACGACCGCATCATCGGACTCATCCAGGAGCGCATGGCGGTCTCCGCCGTCATCCAGGAGGCCCGTATCGCCTCCGGCGGACGCCGGGTGAACCTCTCCCGCGAGATGGAGGTCCTCGGCCGCTACCGGGAGGCCCTCGGCAAGCCCGGCACCGCCCTGGCGATGACCCTGCTCGAGCTGTGCCGGGGCCGCATCTGACGACGGGCGCAGATCCTTGTACGACGGGCGTCCAGTGCACCCACGTTCCCATGCCCACTCACCCGTACGGCGCGTGACCGGGCCCGCGCGGGGTTCGTTGGTCCCAGTGTCCGTGCCAGCCAGGGGCGGGCCCGAAAGAACCACGCGTGGCTCCACTGGAGCGGTGAGGCGTACGGATCGTGCTGTGCGTCGTGGGACCTCGCTCCAGGATTGTGACCGGGCGGCAGGGGACAGCAGCCCGGTCACCCAAGAGAACGGCCGGCTCCGGGGACGCCCGGGGCCGACCGGCGGAATCTGTTCAAGGGTGGCCGAAACGGTTGCGCAGGCCGTGACCCATCCAGCACGATGCGAAGAACAACCCGTCGGCAGAAGTACAGACAACCGGACAGCCCCGAGTCCTCGAGGACTCGAGTCCCCGGCAGACAACTGCATCGCTCCCCCACCCGACTGCCAATGGTCGACACCACGCGCGCTCCCCGAGCGCGCCGGGCGCACCACCGGCGGTCACGCAGGCAAGCGGCGCAACCCCCCGGCGCCGCTCCCAGGCACCGGCGCTGCCCTGACGTCGGTGCTGACGGAGAAGGGCCCCGCGGACTCCCCCGCCCTCTCGGCTCAGCCCGAGCGGGGGTTCCCCCCGCCGCGGGGCCCTTCGCTTGCCCTTTCATCTGCCCTTTCACCTGCCCTTTCACCTGCCCTTCAGGGTCCCCCAGGTCCTGGTGGCCGCATCAGCCGGTGTTCGCCCTGCGGCGTTGGGGCGGTGGGCCAGGCATGGCCCGGTCGCGAGCTGTCCGGACTACGCTGCGGCGCGTGAGCCACCATGTCACCGAGGTGCCCGAGGGGCTGAGCCGGATGGCCGACTCCTTCCTTCACCTTCACGCTGTCCGGGTAGGGCGGCTACCCGTGGAGCGATTTCGAACGAAGTGGCTGGATTTGGGTATTCCGGGCGCAGTCATCGATCGGGTGGCGGAGTACGAGATGCGATGGGGCGGGCTCGTGCTGCCTCCGGCGCCCTGGTACGAAGGCGGACCTCGCGTGCTCAGCGCGGACCTTCCTGAAGGTTCCCCGGAAGAAGGCTGGTGGCTCCCGGCAGGGGACCAGCGCTGTTCCCTCTCGTTCAGCTTCCTGATCGGCCCTGATGGCGAGTTCGGGATCCACGGCGACCGATGGACCCCGCTGCATTCCAGTGTCGAAGGTTGGGTCGAGTCCGTGGCCCTCGCTCACCACGCGGCGAGGTCGGGATCCACGGCGACCGATGGACCCCGCTGCATTCCAGTGTCGAAGGTTGGGTCGAGTCCGTGGCCCTCGCTCACCACGCGGCGAGGTCGGCGCAGAGGATCACCTCGGTGTCGGGAGAGGCCGTGGAGGGCCTTGATCTCGACGCCTTGGAGCCGGTGTCGCTGGTGGCGGGCGTTGCCGACGCCTGGTGGCGAGGTCCCGACTCATTGGTGGCGGTCTATCGGGGTGAGGCCGATTGCCCGGGGAGGCCGGAGTTGCTGCAGGCTCACATCTACGACGGCCTGTCCAAGCACGCGTTCCGGTTCGACCAGGGCCTGTTCTGAGTTCCCCGTCGTCCGCGCGGCGCGGGCGACGGGGAACTCAGAACAGGCCCTAGGTCCGCGACACCGTCCCGCACGTGCGGTCGTCCCCCTGGCCCAGGTCCCGGCTGCGGTCGTACGGGTCGGTCGTCGGGCCCGACGGTGCGGTGCCCGTGGGGGCCGTCGAGGGGAACTGCGGGTGCAGGAATCCGTCGTGGACGCCGCAGGCCGAGTTGCCGGAGGACTCGTCGTAGCGGATGAGCTGGAGCTTGCCCGGTGTGACCGTGTACTTCGCCGGGTCGACCAGCTCGGTCTCGACGACGCGGCGCACGATGGTGCGGGCCACCTCCTTGGAGTCGCCCCGGGACAGCGGGTAGACGAAGGTGTAGTCGGCGTGGATGCGGACCGAGGCCTGCTCGCCGGGGGCGAAGGTGATGCGGCCGCGGACCTTGACGACCGTCCCCACGAGCCGCACCTCGCCGGGATCGAAGCGGCTGAAGAGCAGCAGCGGGTCGTACTTCTTGTCGGGGGTGGTGAGGGACCGGTTCAGGTTGTCGAGGACGTCCGGCTCTTTGGGGTCCAGCACCCCGAGCGCCGCCGTTGGACGACCGCCGAGCAGGGTCTTGGGGTTGAGGTTCGCGTCGACGAGCAAGGCCTTCGTCTGCTGCAGTGCGGTGGCCACCTGGGCCTTGGAGAACGAACCGACCGCGGTGGCCGGCGGCAGCACGACCCCGGCCGCGCCGTCCGCCCAGCGCAGGGCCGGGGAGCCGGCGAAGGGGTGGTCGAGGGTCGGGGTGTCCGGGTCCGCGGCGGAGGGCGGCGCGGTGGGGCGCGCGGTCTCGACGGGCAGCGGGGACGCCTTCCCGCCGGAACGGGTGCCGAACGGATCGCCGGGGATCAACGACGGCTTCATGGCCACCACGCCGACCGCGAGCACGAGCAGCAGACCGAGCACCGTCCACACGCGACGGCGCGTCCGGCGGGCGGCGGCCGGAGGGGCGCGCCAGCCCTCGGGGCTCACCCCCTGGGCGTCCTGCTGCCGCAGCCGCTCGGTCACCATGCGCGCGCGTGCGGACGGTTCCTTGGGCGCGGAGGCGCGGATGTCGCGCTCGGTGTCGCGGGCGAATCGTTCCCAGACGTCGTCGGGGAGGGAGGGTTCCTCTGAGTGCTGGTCAGACACGAGGGTCAGTTGTACGGGGAGTCAAAGGGTGTTCACAAGGCGCACCCGCATGTGACTCAGCCCACATAAATTCCCTGTGAATACGAGGGCAACCATTCACAGGTTGCACAGGTCACATGTACCGAATCACGGGCCACACCCGCGCCCCACACGCGGAGGCCTCCCCCAAGATGTGTGTGCCGCACCGGGGCGGCACCACCGGACTTTTCGAGGTCTTCATGAAGCTTCGTCGTGCCCTGGCCGCTGCGGCGGCCACGGCCGCCATAGCCCCGCTCGCGCTGCTGTCGGCGCCGGCCGCCTTCGCCGAGGAAAGCCCGACGGCCTCCGTCACCCCGGCGGGGAGCATCAGCGGGTCGCCGAGCAGCTCCGCGTCCGAGACCAGCACCACGACGCCGGCCGCGACCGAGAACACGGGGACGTCCTCGTCGACGCCGACCGCCTCGTCGCCCGCGGGCAAGTCGTCCGCGTCGGCCACCACGTCGGCCACGCCGACCCGGAGTGCGGAGCCGACCAGCCCACCGACGCCCTGCTCCGACGGCATCGACGACCCGGACTCCCAGCTGACCATCTCCGTCTCCGGCCTTCCGGGCAAGATCGTCGCGGGCAGCGGCTGGCACAACTTCAAGCTCACCGCGGCCAACCACAGCGACCAGTCCCTCGGCCAGGTGCAGTGGCTCGCGGCCATCGACAACGATGCGGAGAGCGACAACGAGAAGGACTGGCTGAGCACTTACGCTCAGCTCGAGTACTTCAACCCTGCGACCAAGGCCTGGGAGTCCCTCGCGGACGAAATCGGCAACGGCTTCTACTTCGGGGAGACGCCGCTGGGAGCCAAGCAGACGGTCGACATCAAGCTGCGGGTCAACATCACGGCCAAGGCCCCTGCCGGGGCAGGCTACAGCGTGGGCCTGGGCGGATACGTGGACCAGGAGAAGAACTGCACTCACAGTGCATTCGACTACTACGAGTTCACCGTCCTCAAGCCCGGCAGCACCAACAACGACCCGGGCCACGCCAAGCCCGGCAAGGGTCAGAAGCCGGCCGGCGGCAAGCAGCCGCAGGGCGGTGCCGCCGAGATCCCGGCCACCGGCAGCCTCGCCTCCACCGGTTCCTCCTCCGCGCTCCCGATCATCGGCCTCGTCGGCGGTGTCGCCGTCGTCGCCGGTGGCGGTGTCGTGTTCGCGGTGCGGCGCCGGAAGACGGGTGGCCACGCCGCGTAAAGCCGGCATCCGTACAAGGACTGCGTAGGGCGCCAAGCGCGCCCCGCACAAAGGAAGAAGGACCTGGGCTCGGAGGGGGGCACAGGTCCTTCTTCCGTGTGTGCTACTTCTTCGGCGGTACGGCCGGCATGCCCAGGAACGGCAGCCGCAGCGCGCCGAACGCCTCTGCCGGCACCGCCGGTTGGCGCGGCTCCACCGGCTTGAGGCGTTCGTACGCCGCCCCCTGCGCCGGACGCGGGTCCGCCTCCCCCTTGTTCGGCCAGTACGACATCGCCCGCTCGGCCTGGGCGGTGATCGTCAGCGAAGGGTTGACGCCCAGGTTCGCCGATACCGACGCGCCGTCGACCACCGAGATACCGGGGTGGCCGTACAGCCGGTGGTACGGGTCGATCACGCCCGTCTCGCGTGAGGCGCCGATCGGGCAGCCGCCGAGGAAGTGCGCGGTCAGGGGCGTGCCCATCAGTTCGCCCACGTTGCTGCCCGCGAAACCGTTGATCTCGGCGGCGAGCGCGGACGCCGCCTCCGACGCCGCCCTGATCTGCTTCGGGTTGGGCGCACCGTGCCCCTGGCGGGCCGTGAGCAGGCCCTTCCCCGCGCCCTTCGGCTTCAGGTACGTCGTCAGGGAGTTGTCCAGCGACTGCATCACCAGGCCGATGATGGTCCGTTCCGACCAGCGGCGGTTGGAGAGGGAGCGCACCATCAGCCACGGGTGCCGCGCCGCGTTCGCCAGCCACGCCAGGGCCCGGGAGGAGCCCTCCGCGTACGGGACCTGGAGGATCGACAGACCGCCCATCGCGTTCGACCCCTTGCCGTAGCGGACCGGCTCGATGTGCGTGTTCTCGTCCGGGTGGATCGATGACGTGATCGCCACGCCTTGTGTGAAGTCCGCCTTCGCCGTGCCGTGCGCCCTGCGGTAGCGGCGGTTGTCGGTCTGCGCGCCCACCAGCGCCTCGGAGTTGGTGCGGGTCAGCTCGCCCAGCCGGTCGGAGAGGTACGGCAGTTGGCCGTTCTCCTTCATGCGGTGCAGCAGGGTCTGCGTACCGTATGTGCCGGCCGCGAGGACGACCCGCCGGGCCTTGAAGATCCGGCCCTTCCCCTTGCGCTTCTCGTCCGTCGGCAGGGTCGCGACGGCGTACCCGCCCCGCGAGTCGTCCGTGACCGACACGACCGTCGTCATGGGGTGGACGACCGCGCCCGCCTTCTCGGCGAGGTGGAGGTAGTTCTCGTTGAGGGTGTTCTTCGCTCCGTGGCGGCATCCCGTCATGCACTCACCGCACTCGGTGCACGCCCGGCGGGAGGGGCCGACGCCGCCGAAGTACGGGTCCGGGACCTCTGCTCCGGGCCTGGCCCTGGCCGTTCCGTCCGCGTCCTCTCCGTCACCGAAGAAGACCCCCACCGGCGCCATGTGGAAGGTGTCCCCGACGCCCATCCGCTGGGCGGCCGCCTTGAGGTGGACGTCCGAGGGGGTCATCGTCGGGTTGAGCCGCACACCCAGCATGCGCCGCGCCTGGTCGTAGTACGGCTTCAGCTCCTCCTGCCAGTCGGTGATGTCCTTCCACTGCGGGTCGTCGAAGAACGCCTTCGGCGGTACGTAGAGGGTGTTGGCGTAGTTGAGGGAGCCGCCGCCCACACCGGCGCCCGCCAGCACCATCACGTTGCCCAGCAGGTGGATGCGCTGGATGCCGTACATGCCGAGGGCGGGCGCCCACAGGTAGTTCTTGAGGTCCCAGGAGTTCTTGGGGAGGGAGTCGCGGGTGAAGCGGCGGCCGGCTTCCAGGACGCCGACGCGGTAGCCCTTCTCGGTCAGCCGTAGGGCGGTGACGGAGCCGCCGAAGCCGGAGCCCACGACTATGACGTCGTAGTCGTAACCGTCCTGTGGCACGTGCGTTCTCCCCTTTGCGTGTGCAGTGCGGGCCGTCTTTGGTTGCTCGCGCAGTTCCCCGCGCTCTTTTCGGGGATGCTCTAGCGCAGCCTCAGTACCTTCATCACCCTCAGGCTGCGGCTCATGAACGCCGCGTACTTCTCGTCGTCCATGCCCAGCGACGGGGCCATCGGCAGCAGTCGCTGGTGGGCGACGGTCTGGGCCTCGGTGTACTTGAGGATGCCCTCGGAGCCGTGGCGGCGGCCGAGGCCGGAGTCCTTCATGCCGCCCATCGGGGACTGGACGCTGCCGTAGGCGGACGCGTAACCCTCGTTGACGTTGACCGTGCCGGTGCGCAGGCGGGCCGCGACCTGACGGCCGCGTCGGCCGTCCTTCGTCCAGACCGAGGAATTCAGGCCGTACGCCGTGGAGTTGGCGTGCTCGACCGCCTCGTCCTCCGTCTTGAAACGGTAGATCGACACGACCGGGCCGAAGGTCTCCTCCGCGCACACCGACATCGGCGCCTCGACGCCGTCGAGGATGGTGGGCTCGTAGAAGTACGGGCCGATGTCCGGGCGGGCGACTCCGCCGGCCAGTACCTTCGCGCCCTTGGAGACGGCCTCCTCGACATGCCGGCTCACGGTCTCCAACTGCCGCTCGCCGACCAGCGAGCCCATGTCGGCGCCGTACGCGAGGGACGTACCGAGCCGCATCGCCTTGGTGCGGGCGACGAACCGCTCCAGGAAGGCGTCGGCGATCGACTCGTGGACGTACAACCGTTCGATGGAGATGCAGAGTTGGCCCGCGGACGAGAAGCAGGCCCGCACGGCGCCGACGGCCGCCTTCTCGATGTCGGCGTCCGCCAGGACCAGCATGGCGTTCTTGCCGCCGAGTTCGAGCGAGACGCCCACGAGCCGGGCGGCGGCGCCCTGCGCGACCTCGCGGCCGGTGCGGGTGGAGCCGGTGAAGGAGACGTAGTCGGCGTGCTTGACGACCTCCGGGCCCACGACCGGGCCGTCGCCGATGACGACCTGGAAGACCTCGGCGGGCAGCCCGGCCTCGATCAGCAGGTCGCGCGCCCACAGCGCGGTCAGACATGTCTCCGTGTCCGGCTTCATCACCACGGCGTTGCCCGCGACGAAGGCGGGCAACGCGTCGCCGACCGACAGTTCCAGAGGGTAGTTCCAGGGGGCGATCTGACCGACGACACCGCGCGGGTGGCGCAGTTCGGTGACGCGCGTGAGCGTCGGTACGGCACCCGTGTGCCGCTTCGGCTTCAGATACGAGGACGCCTTGCGGCCGTAGTGCCGGGCCGCGACGGCGACGGCCTGCACCTCCTCGTGGGCATGGAGGCGGGCCTTGCCGGTCTCCAGCTGGATGAGGTCGAGGACCTCGGCCTGGCGGGCGAGCACCAGATCGTGGAAGCGCAGCAGGACGGCGGCGCGCTGCCGTATGGGCGTGGCGGCCCAGGCCGGCTGGGCCCTGCGAGCCCGCGCGAACGCCTCCGCGACGTCCTCGGGCGTGGACTCTGGCAGGTCGGCCAGCTTCTCGCCGGTGAACGGCGTGTGGTTGGCAGTGCGGCCGGAACCGACCACGCCCTTGGTGAGCTGGGCGACCAGCTCCGGCGTGACCACGTCGACGGCGGTGCGGGTGCCGGCAGGGGCGGGCGCCAGGGGGTTGGTGCCGACCGTGCCCGTACCGGTCTTGTCTGTGGCCTTCTCCGGGGCCTGCGAGTCCGTCATGAGGCGCAGGGTATGCCGGGACGGACCGTTTGGGTACCCGTCGGTAACGGGCCTTCACCGGGCGTCCACATCGCGCCAGTGACCGCTGGCAGCAAATGCACTGATCAGCGAGTTGTCAGGAGCCCAGCATGGCTGTGCCGACTTTCAGACGCTCCCGGGCTCCATTGAACAGGGCTGTTCCCCGCTCCTCGTCCGGTGTGCCCTTGGGCATGTCCACGCGCAGCGCGTAGTACTCCCGCGCGGCGGTGACGATCAGCAGCTGCATGACCCGGTAACGCTGCCCCTGCGTCTGGTACGTGGTGTCGGTGGACACGGCCCGGGGCGCCCGCGCCCTCACCCGCTACACCACCGAGCCGCACGGCAACCACACCCTAGGCGTCGGTGAGAAGAAGCACCGTGTGCGGTCGCGGTTCACGTTCGGTGCCGTCCGCTGGAACGCCGGCTCCCCCGCCGAGCTGCAGGTCACCGGGCGGTGCTCGCTCGGCGCGTACCCGGTGGGCGCGCTCGGCGCGTACCCGGTGGGCGCGCTCGGCGCGTACCCGGTGGGCGCGCTCGGCGCGTACCCGGTGGGCGCGCTCGGCGCGTCCCTCACCGCGGACGGCGGTGCGACCGCCGTCCTCCCCGTCGTGCAGTCCCCGCACTCCGGCCTGTTCACCGTCCACGTGCCAGTCTCCGAGCTCGCCCCGGGCACCTGGAGCGGCGAACTCCGGCTCGGTGAGTGGACCGTCCCCTGCCGCCCTCCCCGGACGGCGGTCAGAGCGTGTCGATCTCCAGGTTCGCGATCGCCGTCCTCGCCACGTCGCGGCCGCGTTCCGTGAAGTCGCCCTTGCCCGGGTAGCCGACCGTGAGCTTGTACATGTTCCCCGCGGAGTTCTTGAAGTAGAAGATCTTCACCTCGCGGGGGCGCGGGTTCTGGCTGTCGTTGGTCGTGTAGACGACCGTGTTCTCGGCGGACTGCCTGCCGTGGTACGTGGTCTGCTCGGGGTCGGTCTTCGGGCCTTGGGGCATGCTCAGTTCGTAGGCGCCGCTGTCCTTGAACTCGCCGTTGTCGGCGTACATCTCGGCCGCGGACGAGTCCTTGATCCGATGGGAGGAGTCCTCGGACTTCTTCGCCAGATGCAGGTCGATCCAGATGCTGCCGCTCCAGTCGGTGTACGTCACCTGGTTCTTGTCGGTGGCGTCCTTCGCCGGCCTGCTCACCCGGTAGTCCGCCGGCACCGCCAGTGTGGCGCCCAGCGCCTTCTCCTGCCGCAGCTTCCAGCCGTCCGGCAGCGGACCCGCGAACGGGTCCGCGACGACCAGGTACACCGCCACCGCCGCAGCGACCACCCCGGCGCCGATCCCGAGCAGCGCCTTGTGGCCGAGGCGGATGCCCCTGCCGCCGGGGACGGCCGGTGGCACCGGCTGCGTCGGCTGCTGCGGTCGCGCCGCCTCCTCCAGCAGCCGGCGGACCTCGGGGGCATGCGGGCGGCGCGCCGGGTCCTTGTCCAGCAGGCCGTTGATGGCGTCGCCGAGCGGACCGCGGGCCGCGGCCGGAGCCGCCGGGGTGGAGTTGAGGACCGACTGGAGCGTGGCAGGGGTGTTGCTGCGGCGGAACGGCGAGACGCCCTCCGTCGCCGCGTACAGCACCACGCCCAGCGACCACAGGTCCGACGCCGGGCCGGGGCGCTGGCCCAGCACCCGTTCCGGCGCGATGTACTCGGGCGAGCCGACAATGCCGCCCGTGTCCGTCAGGTTCGTCTCGCCCTCGATCTGGGCGATGCCGAAGTCGGTGAGGACCACGCGGTCGTACCGGCCGAGCAGGACGTTGTCCGGCTTCACGTCGCGGTGCAGGATGCCCGCCGCGTGCGCGGCCTCCAGCGCGCCGAGGACCTCCAGGCCGACCCTCGCCGCCTCGCGGACCCCGAGCGTGCCCTCCTGGAGCACGTCGCCCAGGGAGCGGCCCTGCACCAGCTCCATCACGATCCACGGCCGGCCGTCCACGACCGCCACGTCGTGCACGTTCACGACCGCGGGGTGGTCGAGACGGGCAGCGGCCCGGGCCTCGCGGCGCATCCGCTCGAAGGCATTGGCCTGTTCACGCTCGGGAAGGTGGTCGGGGACACGGGGCTCCTTGACGGCGACCTCGCGGTCCACCGTCTCGTCCTTGGCCCGCCACACCGTGCCCATGCCACCATGGCCGAGCTTCGCGAGCAGCCGGTAGCGTCCGGCGATGAGCCGCCCGGCACCCGGGTCCCGTGGCGGCTCGGGCACGACCTGGGTGGGGGCGTTGTGCGGCTCGGGGCCCGTCTGTGCCGGCTGGGGCCGGGCGTACGGGTTTCCCGGGTACGGCACCGCCGGCTGCGGCGGTTGCAGCCCGAAACTCGTCGGCTCGTCGGACCGGTGAGGCCCTCCCCCGTAGTTGCTCATGCGTTCATGCTTAGCGCGCCGGGTGCTCCGTCAGCCACCCCCGTCCGGTTCCGGTCACAGACCCGTGACGCACCGCGCAACTTATCTCCCTTTTACGCCGGTACGAACGTGTCCACCGCCACGTCGAAGTACTCCTTTGCCTCCCGAATCTTGCCGACCGGCGCCGACACCCAGACGTCGTACATCCGGCCGCCCTGCTCCCAGCACAGGTCGTATGTGTGCCGGGGGCCCTCGGCCGCGGTGTAGCCGTTCCAGGAGAACTCCCAGAGCGCGGCAGGATTTCCGCCGTGCGAGGTCTCGGTGACCTGGCCGTCGTGGTAACCCGGGTTCGTGGACGGGCCGTCGGCGTCCGCGGCCCGCATCACCCCGATCGGGCCGCCCGGTTCGGGGTCCGCCATCTTGATGCCGATGCGGAAGGTCTGCCCCGGCGACAAGTAGAAGATCCGCTCACCCTGCGGACTGCGCGTGAAGCCGTCCGGCACGGCGAGCGTGAACCCGTCCGGGTCCCGCACCTGCCGGTACCCCGAGGGCGCCTTGTGGTCGGCTGCCGACGCCGACGCGGACACCGACGCCGGTGAGCGTGTCACGGTGACCGTGGGCGCGGGCGAGGGCCCTTGGGACGAGGGATGCGACGGACCGGCGCTCACCGACATGTGCGGCGGCCCCGAACTCGCGGGTGTGTTCCCGCCGCTGCCGCCGTCGTGCATCAGCAGCGCCGCCGCCGAGACGCCCGCGCCCGCCATGGCCGCGACCAGGGCGGCCGCCACGAGCACGCCGCGCGCGGACTGCTTCGCGTTCCGCGGCACATCGGTCGCCGGAGGTGTCGCGGCCTCGGGCACCTCCCGCACCGGCGGAAGCGGAGGCGGCGGCACCGCGCGCCGGGGCACATCCCGCTCCGTCGGTGTGTACGGCACCGGCACCCGCGGCGTCCGCCCCGTCTCCAGGAACTCCCGCAGCAGGCGCTCCGCCTCGGCCGCGTCGAGGCGCCGGTCGGGATCGCGCTCCAGCAGCCCCCGTACGACGGGCAGGATCGGCTGCGCCTGCGCGGGCGGACGGATCTCGTCGACGACCACCGCGTGCAGGATGCCGCCCAACGAGTCTCGGCGGAAGGGCGATTCCCCGCTCAGGGCGGCGCACAGCAGCGCGCCCAGCGACCACAGGTCGGACGCGGGCCCGGTTCGGTCGCCGGACATCCGCTCGGGTGCGGTGTACTCGGGCGAACCGACGAAGGAGCCGCTCTCGGTGAGCGTCGTGGCGCCCGCCACCTGCGCGATACCGAAGTCGGTGAGGACGACGCGGTCGGTGCCCGCCTCCATCAGGACGTTCGCGGGCTTGAGGTCGCGGTGCAGTACGCCCGCGCCGTGCGCGCGCCGCAGCGCGCCCAGCAGGGCGATGCCGATACGGGCGGCCTCGCGGGCGTCGACGGGGCCGTTTGTGCCGATGCGTTCGGCGAGTGAGCCGCCGTCGATCAACTCCATGACGATGTAAGGGCGTTCGTCGTGCTCCACGACGTCATGGACGACGATGATGTGCGGATGCCGCAGCTGGGCGACCGCGCGTGCCTCGCGCAGGGTGCGCTCGCGCTGGAGGCGGGCCTCCTCGGCGGAGAGCGAGGCGTCGAGGACGAGTTCCTTGACCGCCACCTGCCGGCCGAGCAGCTGGTCGGCCGCCCGCCAGACAACGCCCATGCCGCCCCGGCCGATCCGCTCCTCCAGCCGGTAGCGTCCCGCTATCACACGGACGTTCTCCCCCTCGGTCCCCATGAGCCCCATCATGCCGCACCGGAGGTCAACGCTCCGGGAGAGCGTCCCGACCGTGGCCGACAAGCGACGTACGAGGGCGTACGGGCGGGGTGCGGATGGCGTACGGGGGGCGTACGAGGGGGCGCGCCGGTGCCCGGTCCGTCAGCCGGACGGCGGACGCCACCCCCGCAGTACCGCGTTGAACTGTTCGTGGGTCGTCGTCCAGTCCGCCGCCGGGCCGGACATGTAGACGGCGTACTCGACGCCTTCGCGGGAGATGTACGTCTCCTCGATCGCGTGGCGCGGCCCCGGGAACGGCGTGTCCTTCGCCAGCGCGGTCCACGTGTACTCCCACAGGGAGCCCGGGCGGTCGCGGTAGATGTTCTTCTCCAGAGTCACCCGCTGGTAGTCGACCAGCCGCTGGAGCTGCTGCTCCAGGTCGATCTGGTGGTCGTACCCGGCGTCGAAGTCCGGTGAGGTGTCGATGGCTATGCGTATGAAGTGCTTTCCGCCGTCGGGCGTGTAGTCGGTCTGGTTCTCGTCGAACTTCTTGCGCTTCCACTGCTTGCCGGGCAGTGCGAGGCTGAAGCCCGCGGGATCCTTCACCCGCACCCAGCCGTCCGGGTCGGCACTCGTCGCCTGCTGCGTGCTGGAGGCGGACGGCGTGGCGGCGGACGATGTGTCGGCGGACGTAACGGTACTGCTGGTCAGGCCCTTGGCGTAGTACACGGCCGCCGCGCCCCCCGCTCCGACGACCGCTGCCAGCGCGAGGACGAGCGCGACCGTACGGCGCCGACGGCGCCTGCGCGGCGCGGGCGTCGCAGGGGGCTGGTGCAGGGTGCCGCCCGCCGTCTCCGGGGCATGGGCGTCCCGGGGGCGCGCCACGTGCGTGGTCGTGGTCCCGGTGCGGCTCAGGTCCACGTGCTGCGTCGGGACGTACTCCTGCGCCGCCTTCGGACGCCGTCCCTCCACGGCCTCGGCCAGCATCTGCTCCAGCTGCGCCGCGTCGGGCCGCTGCGCCGGGTCCTTGCGCAGCAGCGCCGTGATCACCGGCTCCAGCGCGCCCGCGAACCTGGGCGATGCCGGCTCCTCGTCGACCACGGCCTGCATGGTGGTCAGCGGTGAGGTCCGCCGGAACGGCGACCTGCCCTCCACCGCCGTGTACAGCGTGGCGCCGAGCGCCCACAAGTCGGAGGAGGGGCCCGGGTCATGACCGCGGACGCGCTCGGGCGCGAGGTAGTCGACGGACCCGACGATCTCTCCCGTACGCGTGATGGTCGTGTCGCCCTCGACCTGCGCGATCCCGAAGTCGGTGAGCAGCACACGCCCGTCGGCGGCGAGCAGGACGTTGCCGGGCTTCACGTCCCGGTGCAGAACACCCGCGGAGTGCGCGGCGCGCAGCGCGCGCAGCACCCACACCCCGATGCGCGCGGCCTCGACGGGGTCGACACGGCCGTGCTCCTTGACCGCGTCGGCCAGCGAGCCGCCCTCGACCAACTCCATGACGATCCACGGCCGGTTGTCGTGCTCCAGGACGTCGTGGACCGTGACCACGGCCGAGTGGTTGATGCGCGCGGCGGCTCGCGCCTCGGCATGGGTCCGGGCGAGGAGCACCGCGCGGTCACTCTCCGTGACGTAGAGTGCGGCCGTCAGCTCTTTGATGGCCACTGCCCGGTGCAGCACCTCGTCGTGGGCGCGCCACACCCGGCCCATGCCACCGCTGCCGATCGAGTCGACAAGCCGATAGCGGCCCGCGAGCAGCAGGCCTTGCATCTGATTCACGTTGCCCCGCAATGGTCTTGACGGAGGTCAGACTAAAGAGCACCCACCGCACAGGGAACCGGCGGGGTCATAACGGAGACCGTCCTGTGACGGTTCTCCCTTCCACGTACGGGATGGAACCACCGCACACTCAGCGCAATCGGACGTCGATGCACCCGGCCCCTCATGCTTACTGCGCGTGTCGACCGCTCGGAGCGACCGCTCAGCCGGTCGCCCGGTACGTCTGCTCCGCCTGCTCGTACAGCCGTGTCACCTCGTCCCGTTCGGCGTCCGGGCCGCGGACCTGCACCACGTGGTAGCGGCCGCCGACGAGGAGGGCGAGGTTGCGCACGAACAGCTCGCGCCCGTTCGCGTCCGTCCAGGTGAACTGCCCCTCGGCCATGGTGCGTCCGCCGACGTCGATGCGCCGCATCCCGCTGGAGGTGGCCCAGGACGAGTCGCGGAACGGCTGCAGTTCGGGCTCCGACTCCCGCTGGTACGTCAGCGGATCGCTGCCGTACCTGCTCGTGCCGTCCCGTCCGGGTACGACGATCAGCTCGAAGTCGCCCTGGGAGTAGACGACCTGACCGCTGCCGTTCTTCGGCGTACGGCTCCAGCCGTTCGCCACGGCGACGCGGAAGCCTTCGGGGTCCTGGCGCAGCGTGAAGCCCTGGGCGACCTCGGTGTCGCTGGTCTGCGTCTGCGGGGAACCGGCCGACTGCGAGGGACTCTTGGAGCCGCCCTGACCCGGCTGCTGGGTGCTGCCCGTACCGGTCCGTCGCGGGGCGGGGCTGACGTCTCCGGCGGCACCGGTGCGCTCACCCGCCGTACCGCTGCCGCTTCCGCTGCCGGTTCCGGCCTTCGGCATGAAAACCATGGCGTACGCGATCGCCGCGGCCAGCGCGAGCAGGATCAGCAGGAGCAGGGTGCGGCCGAGCCTGCGGGGCTTGTGCACCCGCTCGTCCTTGCCGCGCTTGTGGCGGGCGTGGGTGGTCGCGGGCAGCCCTGCGCGGCGCCGGCGGACCAGCTCACCGCGACGCCGTACGATCGGCAGCCGGCTGGGGTCGACGGGCGGTGCCGCGACGACGTGCGCGCCCGCCTCCGGCTCCGGCGCGGACCGTACGAGGGAGCGCAGCCAGCCGCGCAGCTCCTCGAAGTCCAGGCGCTCGGTCGGGTCCTGACGCAGCAGCGACTCCACGACCGGACGCAGCGGCCCGCACTCCTCGGCGAATGCGGGCGGTTCGGCACAGACGAGCTGGACGAGTTCGGCGGTGTTCTCCTCGGGGTAGGGCGCGTGCCCCTGCACGGCCCGGAAGAGCAGCGCGCCCAGCGCCCAGAGGTCGGTCGCGGGCCCGATCGGCGGGGCCAGCTGCCAGTTCTCGTGCACGGGCCCGGCCTGCTCGGGCGCCCACCGCTCGGTGACAGGCCCGACGACGGCCATCCTCGCCTGCCGCGCACGCTCGGCGGCGAGCGCGGTGCTGGGGCCGCGGTGGTTCCAGGGGGCGGTGGGGGTGGAGGGAGTGCCGCTGCCTGCGGGGACGGGGGCGCCATTTCCGTGCGGGCCGCTGCCGCCCGCGCCCTGGGGCTCGGGTGTGCCGCCGGGCAGTGCGGTGCGGTCCCGGCCGTCGGTGGCGGGCGCTGCCGGGCGTGGTACCGCGCCGTGCCAGGAGGTCGTACGGCCCACTCCGTACGGGTCGGCGATCTGCCCCGGCGGCGGGGTGCCGGGGAGGTGTTCCGCCCCCGGCCCGGGCGTCAGCGGCGGTGTCGTGACATCTGCGTCCGCTGGGCGGGGCGCGGGCAACGCAGCCCGGCCGCCACGCCGTTCCTCCTGCACCCGCGCCGCGGCCCGGGCCCCGGCCCGGTACGCCGCGATCGCCCCGGCGCGTGCCGCCCGCACGTCATCGGCCGACTCCAGCGCGCGGGGTGCCACGACGGGCACACCGCCACCGGGTGCACCGCCACCGCGTGCACCGCCGCCGGGTGCACCGCCGCCGGGAGGCGTGCCGTTCACCCGCGCCTCGATCGCGGCCCGCCGCGCGGCCTCGGGGTCCATGCCCTGCGCGGTCCCCCCGTACGAGCCGGCACCGGGCATGCCGCGACCTGGCCCCAGGAGACCGCCGGAGCCGCCGCCCGCTCCACCGGGCCTGCCGTCCCCGGCGACCGGTGCGTCCGCGCTCCGCTCGGGCGCACCGGGGCCCGTCTCGAACTCCCGAGCCGGAACCGGGTCATACCCGCACAGCGCCTCCTCGGCCGCCCCGGCCGCCAGGCCCGTCAGCATCACACGGCCGTCGTCGCAGATGAGTACCGTGCGCGCGGTGATGTTGCGGTGCACCCAGCCGTGGGCGTGCAGCACGCGCAGCGCCATGAGGACGTCGGAGGCGACCTCGGCCGCTCGGTAGGGCGTCAGGGGCTGGTCCGCGAGCAGCGCGGCCAGCGGCCGTGCGGCCACCAGTTCGCTGACTATCCACAGCGAGCCGCCCTCGGCGAACACATCGAAGACCTGGTCCAGCCGCGGGTGGTCGGGGATCTGCGCGGCGGCCTGCGCGGCCTCGATCGCGCGCCGTACGGCAGGGTCGGTGGGCCGGCGGGTGGCCGTCGGCCGGGCGGAGGCGCCGCGGGCCCGGCCGTCCCGTGGCACGAACCCCTCGGGCAGTCCGTCCGCGTCGAGCACCTCCGCCTCGACGACCTCGGGCAGCGGCACCTGCCGTACGAGGACTTCCTGCCCGCTGTAACTGTCGAAGGCCCGGGTCTCGGCGAACTCGTACTCGTCGGAGGGCGGCAGCGGCAGGCGGTAGCGGTCGGCGAGTACCCGTCCCGCATAGTCGTCCACGATGCCTCCCCCGGCCGCCCGGTTGGTCAATTCCGTTCGCGTTGCGCCCCGTTCCGGCTGCGTACGGTCCGCAATCCCTCACGATACGTGCCGGGGGCAACCTGCATCCCTGGGATGTCATATCTCCCCGGTACACGACGGCACGGAACGTCAGTTCGCCACGCGGTACGTCACGACTTCGGCTGGAAGGTCTGGGTCAGCGTGTTCCAGGTGTTCTTGCGCAGATCGCCGTCCCAGTCGGCCGCCTTCGCCGTGTACATCAGCCCGTAGCCCTGATGCGAGTTGACCCGGAATCCGCGGTCGATCACCTGGTATGTCGTACCGCCGTCGACATAGGTGAACTGCCAGTCGGCCGTGTTCCAGCCACGGAAATCCACCTTCGCGATGCTGATCCGCTTGTACTGGGAGCGCGTCATATAGCGCTCCTGGTTGTTCCAGTCCGCCACGGGGTCGCTCGGCGGTGAGGACGTCCAGCCGATGAGCAGCTTCTGCCCGTCGGGGCCGGTGAAACGGTCGCCCGCGGCGTCCGACGACTGGTATTTCCAGCCCGCGGGCAGCCCGATCGAATACCCCTGACTGCCCTTGTACGTCGTCGCCGCACCGGCGCCGCCCGACGAACCGGACGCCGCATTGGCACTCGCACTCGCACTCGCCGCCGAACCGGCCCCGGTGTTCTCCTGGTCCGACCCGGTCGTCGTCGAGCCACTCGATCTGCCGTTGTCCGTACGTGTACCGCCGCCGCTTCCGTTGCCCTTGCTCCCGCTCCCGGCAGTCGCACTGCTCGAGGCGGTGGCCTTGGAACCGCCCTTCTTGTTGTCCCCGGAGCCGTTGTCGCCGCCACCGAGGGTGAGCGCGAGCACCGTCCCGAGCACGGCGAGCACCACGACGACGGCGATGATCACCAGCGTCCGCTTCGGCACCACGTCGGTGAGCGGCGCCCGGGGCGGCGTCGCCGGCCGAGGCGGCCGGTCCGGGTCCGGCACGATGGGCCATCCCGAACTCGGCTTCGCAGAACCGGAGTTCGATCCGACGGCAGCCGTGGTGTCCCGCGTTCCCGCAGAGGTGGCCCCCGAACGTCCGGCTCCGGAGCCACCTGCCGCGTCGGACTCACGGGCCGCGGGCGCGTCGACGCTCGCAGACGCCGTGTCCACGCTCACGGACGCCGCGTCTTCGGACGCCTCGGGGGCGGCGGGCGCCGACGTCCTGGCGCGCGCGGCCGTCGCGGCGGCGGCGGCGGTGGCCGCACCCGCGGACGTCGCGGCCTTGCG